>NZ_JAPZRB010000460.1:0-4573 GCF_027531105.1 Microcystis sp. LE18-22.4A | reverse complement strand
ATTAGGACGGGGAAAAACTCAAGACCAAGCGGTGCGAGAATTGTTAGAATTACCTCAAGGTAATGCTTTCCGGGAAAATGTGCTGGAATTATTAATTAGTTGGCGGGTTAGTATGGAAATAAATAACATCCTAGAAACTGAAGATAGAGAGGTGTTTATGACCTTATCTCAAACCTATCAGGAATGGAAGGAAGCAACTAAACGGGAAGGACTCGAACAAGGACTAGAGCGAGGACTAGAGCGAGGAAAACTAGAGGCTAAATTGGAATCTATTCCCCGTTTGCTTGCTTTGGGTTTAAGTGTGGAACAAATCGCTCAAGCTTTGGATTTAGACTTAGAACAAGTCCGACAAGTGGCGCGAGAGTAAAGGTGGAGAGTTAAAACGCAAAAATGCCACAATGGATAAAATAGGCATTTTCTGACTAACTGACATCTTCTATGAGTAACCACCTAAGCGGAAGCGAGATTCGCCAGCGATTTTTAGACTTTTTTGCGGCCAGAAACCATAAAATTCTCCCTAGTGCCTCTCTAGTCCCAGAAGACCCCACCGTTTTGCTGACTATTGCGGGAATGCTCCCTTTTAAACCGATTTTCTTAGGGCAAAAGACCCCAGAATTTACCCGCGCTACCACTTCCCAAAAATGTATTCGCACCAACGATATCGAAAATGTCGGCCGGACTGCTAGACATCATACTTTTTTTGAGATGTTGGGCAATTTTAGCTTTGGTGATTATTTTAAAGAACAAGCGATCGCCTGGGCCTGGGAATTGTCCACAGAAGTTTTTAACCTTCCCCCCGAAAGATTAGTCGTTAGTGTCTTTAGGGAGGATGAGGAAGCTTTCGCTATCTGGCGCGATAAAATCGGTATTCCTGCCCATCGTATCCAAAAAATGGGCGAAGCGGATAACTTTTGGGTATCGGGTCCCACGGGTCCCTGTGGTCCCTGTTCGGAAATTTACTACGATTTTCACCCGGAATTGGGGGATAAAACCATCGATTTAGAGGATGATAGCCGTTTTATCGAGTTTTATAACCTCGTCTTCATGCAGTATAACCGCGACGCGGATGGCAATCTGACACCCCTGGCCAATAAAAATATCGATACGGGGATGGGTTTGGAACGGATGGCGCAAATCCTGCAAAAAGTCGCCAATAACTACGAAACTGACCTAATTTTCCCGATTGTCGCTGAAGCAGCCCGGTTAGCAGCCATAGACTACCAGAAAGCGGACGAAAAAACGAAAGTTTCCCTAAAAGTCATCGGCGATCATGTGCGTTCGGTAGTACACATGATAGCGGATGGTATCTCAGCATCGAATACTGACAGAGGTTACGTCTTGCGTCGTCTGATTCGCAGAGTAGTACGGCACGGGCGTTTAATCGGTATTGAAGGTCAATTTATCACCAAAGTGGCGGAAGTTGCGATCGCTCTTTCCGAGTCCGTCTATGGCAATGTTCGGGAACGAGAAACGGTGATCAAGGCAGAATTAGAGCGAGAGGAAGCGAGATTTTTAGAAACCCTAGAAAGAGGCGAGAAACTGCTCGAATCGATTCTAGAAAAAGAAAAAAGCCAGATTTCGGGAGTCGATGCCTTTACCCTTTATGATACCTATGGCTTCCCCCTCGAACTCACTCAAGAAATCGCCGAGGAGCAGGGTTTAAGCGTCGATACGGCGGGTTTCGAGCAGGAAATGAAAAAACAGCAGCAAAGATCAAAAGCCGCCCACGAAACCATAGATTTGACGGTACAGGGTAGTTTAGATAAGCTGGCAGAACATATTCACCCGACGGAATTTCTCGGTTATACGGATTTGCAAGCAACCGCAACAGTAACGGCGGTTTTAGTCGCTGGTAAAACGGTGGAATCGGCCGCATCAGGCACTGAGGTGCAGGTAGTTCTCGATAAAACCCCTTTTTATGCCGAATCGGGTGGACAAATCGGTGACAAGGGTTATTTAACCGGCGATAATCTGGTTATCCGCGTTGAGGATGTGCAGAAAGAATCGGGGATTTTTATCCATTTTGGTCGGGTAGAGCGGGGAGTTGTCACCACCGGCGATACAATTAATGCTCAGATCGATCGCTCCTGTCGTCGTCGCGCCCAAGCTAATCATACCGCCACCCATCTGCTACAATCGGCCCTGAAAAAGCTTGTCGATGGGGGGATTTCCCAAGCAGGTTCCCTAGTCAGTTTCGATCGCCTCCGTTTTGATTTTAACTGTCCTCGTCCCCTGACTAGCTCTGAATTGCAACAGGTGGAAGAACAGATTAACACTTGGATTGCCGAAGCGCATGACACCCAGATAGCGGTGATGGGATTGGAAGAAGCGAAGCAGAAGGGAGCTATTGCCATGTTTGGCGAGAAATACGGCTCAGAAGTGCGAGTTATCGATATTCCTAGCGTTTCTATGGAATTATGCGGGGGAACTCACGTTAAAAATACCGCCGAGATCGGTTTATTTAAAATCATCTCCGAGACGGGAATCGCTGCGGGAATTCGTCGCATCGAAGCGGTGGCCGGCCCTGCCGTGTTAGCATACCTGAATGAACGGGATCAGGTGGTGCGGGATTTGTGCGATCGCTTTAAGGTCAAACCTCTGGAAATTCCTGATCGCATCACGGCCCTACAATCGGAGTTAAAAGGCACACAAAAGCAGTTAGAAGCGGTTAAACAGGAGTTAGCCCTAAATAAATCGGACGCTTTGCTATCTCAAGCCGAATCTATCGGCGAATTTAAGCTATTAGTCGCTTCTTTGGGCGATATTGATGCTAATGCTTTGATGGCCGCAGCCGAAAGACTACAGCAAAAATTAGGGGAAGGGGCAGTGGTTTTGGCCTCGACTCCCGCAGCTGATAAAGTGAGTTTAGTGGCCGCTTTTAGTCCCCGGGTGATTAAAGATCGGGGTTTACAAGCGGGTAAATTTATCGGTGCGATCGCTAAAATCTGCGCCGGTGGTGGTGGTGGTCGTCCCAATTTAGCTCAAGCTGGGGGACGGGATGCTAGTAAGTTAAGCGAAGCTTTAGCTAAGGCCAAAAGTCAGTTAACTAGCAGTTTACAATAGTTGCTAAGGTGGGCATTTTGTCCACCTTTAAAAAATTAGTTATCCTCTCGGTGTGATTGGTAAAAATAATATGGAACTACTGATCAAGAATTTGGGATCAATTAGAAATAATAATCAAACTATAGATTTAACCAAGAATTTTTATACTTTTATTGACTACAATAATAGTGGCAAAACCCTATTTTATCAGCTTTTATGGACAATTTTTAATCATGACAATATTAGAAAGTTTTCCGAAAAGACCCAAATTGATTCTTTAGTAATTGACTCTGAAAAACCTATTAAAACAACTACGATCAATCAAGAATTAATCGATGAGATTCTCAATAAATTTAGCCAGTTTATTGAAAAAGAAGTGGAATGGCATTTAAAACAGTCCTTAGCTCCTTTATTATTTGAGGATGAAGAAATTGATGATAGTTCTCTGGATGTGATTAAAGCGAGTCGCAGTGAATCGGTGCAGTCTAAAGAGAGAAAAAAACGGAATCAAGAGAACATCCCTGTGCATAGTTTTCGGACTTTGTTGGAAGACCTGGGGACAATTTGCTTGAATACAGTAGAATGTACGATTAGAGAGGGAAGTTATCGTTTTTCTAAGATAACTCGACCGACCCAACTGCAACAATCATGCGTTAGATTTATTAGGGGTTTCCCTGATTTGTACCCAGTAACGGGGCATCAAAAATTCTCTTAATCCCTCCTACAGCATAGGTTATGGCCTTTTGTCAACGGGGAAGTCCAGTTATTAAGCTGACGTGGAGATGCTTAAAGGGAGCATCTTGCTTTTCCAAATAAGTTTTTGGACAATTCACAGTAAATATCTACAGATTTGACCGTTGGGCGGGTCTAGGCTTAACCATAGTCTCTGTCTCGGTTTCAGGCTTTTCTTCTCATTTTAACTCTCTTAGATTGATGAAAGAGAGATAAGTTGTGTTGAGAAATGTGTAGAGTTGCGGCCGACCCTTGACTGGAACCTAAGCTCTCGTGATAACTTGTATAGGAGTTATCGACAAGACACCATCAGCTAGACAGACCCTTCCAGTTTCTCTATGTTTCATCCTAACCAATCGGAAACCCGTGAAGATATCCGCGAGTATGTAGCTCAACTACAGCTTCACATGGCTTTACAAGCTCGTAATCTCGTGCCTAGTCTGACTAATACTAGCGATAGTCGCGAGAAACTGCTGCAGGATACCCAAGCAACCATCGAAAAAATCGTTTCCCGTCATTTCTAGTTGACCGATTTTACCTATAATGTCGGCTTTTCATCTCTCGGTTTCACCTCGGAGATGAAAAGTTCCGCCAGCATAGAACAGCGAAGCACGACTAAGAATAACTCTAATCTATAGTTGCCAATTTAATTTTAGTCTGCTAGAGTAGTTTGCGTGGTAGGTCGATAACGCAAAATGTTTGTTTTAGAGTACAAGCTTAGAGGAAAACCATCTCAATATCAAGCCATTGATGAGGCTATTCGGACAGTACAGTTTGTTCGGAATAAATGTCTTAGATA
>NZ_JAPZRB010000612.1:0-5547 GCF_027531105.1 Microcystis sp. LE18-22.4A | reverse complement strand
CCGTCATCAACTAAAATAGAAGCGTAGTATTTACCGTCTGGGTTTTTTGAGATAGTAACGGTTTTAATTGTTCCTGCAAATTCCCGATGACGAACACAATAAACTAATCCAACTTTACCCGGTAATTTGAGGTAGTCACCTTCAAATTTGACATTAGCTGGATAGCTAATTGATTGTTTACCATGTTTAGATTTGAATCTTGGTAATCTCGCCCGTTTCTCAAAGAAATTTTGATAAGCTTGGGATAAGTTCAAAGCGACAACCTGTAAGCACTGGGAATAAGCATCTGTCAACCACTCATATTCTTTTTTGAGACTAGGCAATAGTCCCTGAATATAGTTTCGTGTCAGTCCTTTTCCTGTGGTTTTATAGGTTTCTTGGCATAAATTCAGGGAATAATTCCAAAACCAACGACAACAACCAAAGCTTTTTGCTAAGGCTATTTCTTGCTCGGTATTAGGCTTAAGTCTGAATTTGTACGCTTTGTACATAAGAGTTATCAAGAAACTATAACTATGATAACATGGTTTTCGAGAATTGTCTATATACAAAGTCAGCAGAAGTCCATAAAAGCGAGGGACTTTTGCTGACATTCAGTTAAAATACTCTTTGGTTCTAACATAGGGATAAGCAATGACTAGCAGAATCAAGGAAATCTTTCAAACAGGACAACCCGATCAATCCGTCACCGTGCAGGGTTGGGTGAGAACAAAACGAGAATTAAAAGAATTTACTTTCCTGGAAGTTAATGATGGCTCATCCCTGGCCAACTTACAAGTTATCCTCGAACCGACTTTACCCGACTATGAAAATGTACTAAAGACAATTAGTACAGGAACGGCGATCGCTGTTTCGGGAAATTTGGTTCTTTCCCCGGGTAAAGGGCAAAATATCGAGTTAAAAGCTGCCGAAATCACCCTTTATGGTGACTGTCCTGCGGATTATCCCCTACAAAAGAAACGTCATTCCTTTGAATTTCTGAGAACCATTGCCCATCTGCGAGCAAGAACCAACACCCTAGGGGCAGTAATGCGGGTTAGAAACGCTTGCGCCACCGCTATCCACAGTTTTTTCCAAGAAAAGGGCTTTATTTGGGTACATACTCCCATTATTACCGCTAACGACTGCGAAGGTGCGGGAGAATTATTTACTGTCACCAGTTTAGATTTAAAAAAACCCGCCAATTTTGCCGAGGATTTCTTTGGTAAACGGGCCTATTTAACCGTCAGTGGACAATTACAAGCGGAAGTAATGGCCATGGCTTTATCTAATGTTTACACTTTTGGCCCGACTTTTCGCGCCGAAAATTCTAATACTTCCCGTCATCTGGCCGAGTTTTGGATGGTGGAACCGGAAATGGCTTTTTGTGACTTGGAAGGGGATCAGGATTTAGCGGAAGCTTTTCTGAAATATATCTTTAAATTCGTTTTAGAAAATTGTCCCGAAGATTTGCAGTTTTTTAACGAACGTATCGATAAAACGGTGTTAAGTACGGCCGAGAATATCGTTAATAGCGAGTTTGGCCGGATTACCTATAGCGAAGCGATCGAGTTATTAGAAAAAGCCGATCGTCAGTTCGAGTTTCCGGTAGAATGGGGCGTAGATCTACAGTCAGAACACGAACGTTATCTAGCGGAAGAACTATTTAAAAAACCCGTGATTGTCACCAATTATCCCAAGACAATCAAAGCTTTTTATATGCGTCTAGATGACAGTAATAAAACCGTTTCCGCTATGGATATTTTAGCACCCAAGATCGGCGAAATTATCGGCGGTTCCCAACGGGAAGAACGATTAGATGTATTAATCCAAAGAATGCAGGAACAGGGAATGAATCCCGATGATTTGTGGTGGTATTTAGATCTGCGTCGCTACGGTTCCGTTCCCCACGCTGGTTTTGGTTTAGGATTCGAGCGTCTGGTACAATTCATGACGGGAATGACCAATATTCGCGATGTGATTCCTTTCCCCCGGACCCCTTTAAGTGCCGACTTTTAGGTTGATGTCTAGGATCGACGGGAGAAAAGTTGTAATCCTTGAGCTTTTAGCGCTAATTTGCTTGGTCTTTGGAGACTTGTACAACTTTATTGTACAAGTCCAAGCTCTTGAACTCCCCAAAAACCCCAAAATCTCGATCGCTAGTTAGGGAGAGAAATATAAAGATTTATTAAATTGTAACTTTTGATACAGTTACGGGGGATAGTATGTGTGGTTGTATGGAGAATCGGTTATTATTACCTTTATCGAATCCGCTCAAAATACTACATCAAATGATAATTCATCATGGGATAGTGAAGATTGGGAGCAATTTGACCAACTCATTGCCAATTGTCTTGTAGATATAGGAATTGAAGATTGAGCATCGGCAACACGACCATTATATTTATCACCGAAACGAGAATCCTATCCATGATTGGGAATGAAATTTGAAGTTGTTACCCCTTTGGGATTTACAGTTAGAACTTCAGAAGGTTATTGGCAGAGGCTAATGGGCAAACATCCTGACCTTGAGGAGTTGGAGGAATTAGTGACCCTTACCCTAGCTTCACCAGATGAAATTCGACGCAGTAGCCACGATGCTGGGGTGCTGCTATTCTATCGCCAGCGACAGGAAAAACGTTGGGTTGTGGCAGTGGCTCGGCGTTTGAATGGAGATGGGTTCTTGATTACTGCCTACCAAACCGATGGGATTAAAGAAGGGGAAATGCTATGGCTCAAGTAAAAGTTTTCTATGAACCGGAAACGGAATTACTGACTGTCTTCTGGCAGCAACCCAGAAAGGAGCAGATTTGTACTGAACTGGGGGATGGGGTGATTCTGATTAAGGATTCCACCAGTGGCGAGCCGATTGGCTTGGAAATTCTCTCCTATCGCCCTGGGGACAATCGCTTTGATGCAGTGAGCGTTGAACTGGGGCAGTTGAGTCCCGTCCGTTGATATTGGTCATTATTCTGGTTGTCCTCTAACTTCCGAAATCATCTGGGCGTTGAGGATGGGTTTCATGGTGGATAGCTCGTCAGGGAGAGAAATGTAAAGATTTATAAATTGTAGCTTTTGATACAGTTGTGGGGGGTGTGTGCTGTGCTGTTATCCTCCTTCTGTCTTGGGTTGGGCTATTGCTTGACCTGACTGCGAGAGAGTGCGATCGCACTGTATCTAAGTTAACTCATTTTGCTGAAAATTATGACGGGAATCTTGACGCATTTGTTCAATAACTTCGGGATATTTTTCCATATCTTCTAAGGAGTTTAAAGGTGGATAAACTACTCGATCTTTTCTTTCATTTACCTTATCTACATAAGCATAAAAAGCCTCGTCATCCTCACGATGAGATAATACATAACTTTTTAATTCTTGAGAGGTCATAGTTTTAAAATTAGGTTTTTGATTCATTTTATCCATTGTCCATTAGGTTTAATTTCAATCTCAATACCTTCACCAATTAACATGAAAATATTTTTAGTACGATCATCCAATCTTATTAAGTTAATTGGTAAATAAAACCTTGTTGCCCAACAAGATAGGGTATAACATTGTAAGAGTTGTGCAAGTGTCGGAATATTTTTCCCTCCCAAAACCGAACGAATGACACTAATTATAACAAAATAGAGAATCTGCTTCAACAACTTCGAGACAGAGATGAACGCAAAGACGAATCCGACAGACCGCGCCACAATAACTCAAGGAAGAGGATAGTTCGTCTGAGAAGGGGTAAAACAAAGGAAAACACCTGAGACTCCCTGCTCTGTCAACCCCTAAGCTAGGGAGAGGAATATAAAGATTTATAAATTGTAGCTTTTGATACAGTTGTGGGGGGGGAGTGTGTATAATTCGCTCAAAACCAATTCAAGGTGAACGACAATGATAAAACTATCCAGATTATCAACAGTTAAAAACCTCACAAGGTTAGCTTTAGGCGGAACTCTAGGAGCAACACTTATTATTACAGCTTCTAAGCCTTCTGAAGCGGCAATATTAGGATGGGACATACGTAGAGATGATCCGTATGGATTTGATGGTTCTTTTTATTTCAATGAAGGTGACGATACAACGGCTGGTTTTACTATTGGAGATAACTGGAAAGTGCAAGCAGCACCGACAGAAACGACCCTCCCCGGCCCCCCCCCCCCAACCAAAGTTATTGACAATTACTATAAATAGTTCTCATGTAAAAGCTCCTCATGGAGAGGGTTTGAACGTTCATCCTCAGCTAACTTTTAGGCGTGATCTGGATTCTTCTGGTACAGAGACGTTTAAACATGGATCACATTTTAATATCAGGACTTACAAGTATGTACAAGGTACATTGACTGGTAAGCAACCATCAGATTTTAAGTCTTGCAATCAAACTTGTGTTGACGGTACTACTCGGATACTAAATGTTTCTTTAGTACATACACCAGAACCAACTTCAGTTCTTAGTTTGTTCGCTCTCGGCACTCTCGGCGCAGCTTCAACCCTCAAGCGCAAACTAAAACCCTCTAAATCCACTGAAAAAGAAACCACAAAAGTCGGCTAAATTGCTTATAAAAATACCATAAATGCCCCTTCATTCAATCTTGAGGGGGTTTATTTTTTTCTTCATCAACAATCTGTAAAACACTGCTGTATAAAGGTGCAGCCACCCAAAATCCTGCTTGATCAATCAAAGCGTCTAGTAGGGGTTTCACCTCAGAGATTAACCGTCGATTCTTCGCCTCAACTAAAATGCCCAGAATTCCTGTGTATCGAAGATTAAGTCTAGCAGCAATTCTACGACCACGACGCTCATCAATCAAAACTTGATCTGCTCCCAACTCAAGTGCTAAAGCAATAGCCTCAGCTTCTCCCTTATCTAGTTCATCTGCAAGAGCTTCAATCACTGTGCGGTTAGTTACCGTTCGAGTTTGAATCCAATCTAAGGTTTGGACTTCTATTGAACCTGCTACCGGAAAATCAGGCTCAGTTAATTCTCGATAAACTGCTTCAGGAATAAAAACTATTTGGTAAAGTTGTTGTAGCAGATGAAGTTGATTAATGGCGGCAAGATTGTTGATAGGGGATGTATCACTGACAACAATCACAATCTTCCCATCTCCCGCAAGTTCTTAATATCCTGTTCAAAATCTTCGACATCGTAGTGTACCGGAATTTGACGACTTGCAAGTAGGTGTTGAAAAGCAATACGATTCATTCCTGCAAATCGACTCGCTTGAGCAAGGGTGAGCTTCTCTTTTTGAAAGAGCATGACCGCAATTTCCTGCCTCATCTCAGCTTCAGTCATGCGTGTGGCACTGAGAATTTCATCGGAGATATCAATACTCATGGCTATAACCCTATCTATCCTTTCCTATTGGAATGATATCATAACCCCCTTCATTTAGTCAGTTGAGGGGGTTTATTTTTTGCGTCTCTTCCCCTTACACATTTTGGCTCTTCGGTTTGTGTTATGCAATGGAGGGGGGTTATAAGGGATGGAACCCTTATATAGAAAAGCATTTGGCGATTTTTGTCAATTATTTTTGATCTAGAGCGAACTAATCAATTAAGTCTCTTGCCAGATAAGGA
>NZ_JAPZRB010000490.1:0-2809 GCF_027531105.1 Microcystis sp. LE18-22.4A | reverse complement strand
CTGATAACTGATAACTGATAACTGATAACTGATAACTGATAACTGATAACTGATAACTGATAACTGATAACTGATAACTGATAACTGATAACTGATAACTGATAACTGATAACTGATAACTGATAACTGATAACTGTTATCCGACGGTTCCTTCTAGCTTGAGACTGAGGAGTTTATCAGCTTCGGCGGCGAATTCCATCGGTAATTTACTGAGGACATCCTTACAGAAACCACTGACTAACATAGAGACAGCATCTTCTTCGGAAATACCCCGTTGTGCGAAGTAGAATAATTGGTCTTCACCGATTTTAGAAGTAGAAGCTTCGTGTTCTACTTTAGCACTGTTGTTATCCACCTGAATATAGGGAAAAGTGTTAGCTTCGGCATTATCTCCAATCAGCATAGAATCACACTGGGAGTAATTTCTTGCTCCTTTGGCTTTCGGTCCCATTTTCACTAACCCGCGATAACTATTTTGGGAGTTACCCGCAGAAATTCCCTTAGAAATAATGGTACTCTTGGTGTTGCGGCCAATGTGAATCATTTTCGTACCTGTATCGGCCTGTTGTTTGTTATTAGTTAGGGCAATTGAGTAGAATTCCCCGACGGAATTATCGCCGACTAAGACACAACTGGGATACTTCCAAGTAATTGCCGAACCAGTTTCCACCTGCGTCCAAGAAATCTTAGAATTAACTCCTTTACACAGACCCCGTTTAGTGACGAAATTGTAAATACCTCCCTTACCATTGGCATCGCCAGCGTACCAATTTTGTACCGTCGAATATTTAATATCCGCATTATCGAGGGCGACTAATTCCACGACGGCGGCATGAAGTTGATTACTATCGTACATCGGAGCGGTGCAACCTTCTAAATAACTTACCGATGCCCCTTCTTCAGCGACAATTAAAGTTCTTTCAAATTGTCCCGTCTCACCGTTATTAATCCGAAAATAGGTGGACAATTCCATAGGACAGACGACACCTTTGGGTATAAAAACAAAGGAACCATCGCTAAAAACGGCAGAATTAAGAGCGGCAAAATAATTATCACCCACGGGAACCACAGTACCGAGATATTTCTGCACTAAGTCGGGATGTTCCTGTAAAGCTTCCGAAATAGAACAGAAAATAACCCCCTGTTCTGCTAGTTTTTCTTTAAAAGTTGTGGCGATAGAAACGCTATCAAAGATAGCATCCACGGCCACGTTAGAAAGGCGTTTTTGTTCCGAAAGGGGAATGCCTAATTTTTCAAAGGTTTCGATTAAAGTGGGGTCAACTTCTTCAAGACTGTTGAGTTTTTCTTTTTTCTGTTTGGGTGCAGAGTAGTAGATAATATTTTGATAATCAATGGCAGGATAGGAAACGTGCGGCCAACTGGGTTCGGTCATCTTTTGCCATTGATGGTAGGCCCGGAGACGAAAATCGAGCATGAATTCCGGTTCCTTCTTTTTCGCTGAAATTAGGCGAATAATCTCCTCATTTAAACCGCGGGGGATGGTTTCCGATTCAATATCGGTGATGAAACCGTACTTGTAGGGTTGGTTAACGAGATTTTTAACGGTGGTTGCACTCATGGGGGTTAGTGTTCTCTCTACGCAGTAGGCAGGGGAGGCAGTTAAACAACAATAAAGTTGTTTAAATTGATTATATAATAGATTAACAACAAAGCTGTTGTCAAAGTCACGGAAAATTTCAGAGGATGCTGGTAAACCTCTGTTATTCAGGTTACTCTGTAGGGGTAATTGGCCGCTTCTTGACTCTCAGCAATTGTACGCTAAAGCCTCTGTTTTTGGTATCATGACCACGACTCAACCCGCCTCGACGAAAGACGATATTCTGCAATATTTGCTCAAAAACGGTCAATCTACAGCCCAAGACTTGGCTGAGGAGTTAAGTATTAGTCCGCAAGCGACGCGCCGCCATCTTAAGGATTTGGAGGAGGAAGGACTGATAGAATATTTTGCCGTACAAAATAAGATAGGACGGCCCCAGCACATTTATCGTCTCAGTCGTCAAGGTCGTGGCCGTTTTCCCCATAATTACGATAATTTCGCCGTTTCTTTCCTCAATACTCTCGTGGAGACGGTGGGAGAGCAACAGGTGGGGGAAATTCTCAAAAAACAGTGGCAACGCAAAGCGGCAGAATATCAATTGCGCCTCGGGAAGGGGTCTTTAGGGGAAAGAATGAGAAAATTGCTGGAAATTCGCCAAGAGGAGGGTTATATGGCAGAATTAGTGGCACTGGAAGCAGAAAATAGTTATGTCCTGGCCGAGCATCATTGCGCTATTGCTGAGGTGGCTGGTTCTTATCCCAGTATCTGTGGCCATGAATTAGAAATGTTTGCGATGCTGCTGCCCGATTGTACGATCGAACGGACTCACTGGATCAATCAAGGTGAGCAACGATGTGGTTATCTAATTAAGTGCAAGGGATGACAGAGAAAGATTAGTTATCTCGGTGGTGATTCGGTAGTAGTGATGGCGGCTTAATCCTTTGCCAGGTGTGCATTGTAGTCATGGATAAAATACCAAAGGGCTCCCCAACGTGATTCTCCATTTTTTTAGAGAAAGATAGACTCTCTCTCACCAACCGAGAAATCCTTTGTCGAAAGGTATTATTTAATCTTTCAATAGGATTAGTTTGACCAGTTTCTTTCCCGACCGGTCGATGACGTTTACTAGGAATTACTGTCTTATAGGACTCCCAAAAGTCTGTGTAAGCAACCGCGCATTGTCGGTCAACACCGGGTAAACTGGCCCCAAAGTTTTTTAGCTGATTGACGACTCCTATCTCCGCGCATAGC
>NZ_JAPZRB010000353.1:0-1117 GCF_027531105.1 Microcystis sp. LE18-22.4A | reverse complement strand
GGTTCTTCGTTACTTGGTATGGTTCGATAGGGGGGCATAAATCGACTAAATCCTTATCTGGCAAGAGACTTAATTGATTAGTTCGCTCTAGAGCAAAAACAATTGACAAAAATCGCTAAATGCCTTTCTATATAAGGGTTCCATCCCTTATAACCCCCGTCCATTGCATAACAATTACCGAAGAGCCAATTTAAGTAGGGAGGCACAATTAGTTGTAGGATGGGTTGGCGGTAGCGTAACATGAGCAGGCGTTGGGTTTCATGCTTCAACCCAACCTACGTTCATCTTATATTTAATTCCACCCACCCACTTAATCTTGAGATGGCAGGTTGGTTTATCGGATTTGTGGCAAGAGACCAACCTACTTACTCAAAGCAATCAAAATCGTTGTCAACTGTTGCCTTGGTGCTAAGATGGGATTAGTGTCTTTTCTAGGGATTCTCTGGCGAGTTTCGGTGCTTGGACAATCAGGGAAGAAATGGAATTTTTAGCAACTTTAGAAACAGGCTTGATCTCTGCCGTGGCAATCATCAAGTTTTGCCTAGAAAGTATTTCGATCGCTTGTGTGGTGATCGGATTAATTAAAACCCTACAATTAGCTTGGCAGTCTAATCGTCACCGTCGCAGTCTTCCCCCTTTTTCCTTCAATCAAATTCGCATTCGTTTCGGTACTTGGCTATCTTTAGCCCTAGAGTTTCAGTTAGGTGGAGACATCGTGGCTACTACCGTCACACCTACTATAGAAGCCTTGGCACAACTCGCCCTCATCGCTATTATCCGAACTTTCCTCAACTATTTCCTCAGCCAAGAATTGGAAACGGAATTGTCCATGGAAAAAGAGCGATCGCAACTAGCAGCCCAGGACAATCTCAGGGATTTTTAATGCCAAAAAAAGGTGAGTTGACAATCACCTGACCTAACCCCTGATAAGCTGTTGACTATTGAGGGTATGCTAAAAAAGTTTTTCAGCAAGCTCTAGATAGGGCTTGCTGAATAAATCTAAAAACCTTGTTGGGTAAGACTTTTAGACTTTTTGTCAATCAAAAAGTACCAGTTGTGGGAGAGATAGGGGGAAAATTCTGGGACTTTTTCTCTGAAAATTAGGTAATTGACCAGA
>NZ_JAPZRB010000075.1:0-2745 GCF_027531105.1 Microcystis sp. LE18-22.4A | reverse complement strand
GATTCACGCTCAAATTACTGATAACAGAAAAGACCATTTACATAAGCTAACCACTCAATTAGTTCGTGAAAACCAAACGATTGTGGTTGAGAATTTAGCCGTCAAGAATATGGTCAAAAACCCGAAATTATCTCAGGCAATATCTGATGTAAGCTGGGGAGAAATTACCCGACAATTAGCCTATAAATGCCGTTGGTATGGGAGAAACTACATCGAAATAGATAGATGGTTTCCTAGCTCTAAAAGGTGTAGTAATTGCGGGTATATTGCCCTTGAAAATGCCGTTAAATGTTCGAGAATGGGACTGTCCAGACTGTGGGATTCACCATGACCGAGATATTAACGCCAGTAAAAACATTTTGGCCGCAGGGCTTGCGGTGTCAGTCTGTAGAGCGACCATAAGACCAGAACAGAGTAAATCTGTTAAGGCAGGTGCGAAAAATCCTTCGGGAAAGAAGCAGAAACTCAAATCGTGAGGTTTGGGAATCGCCGTCCGTTTTACGGCGGTGAGGATGTCAAGGAAGGGCTTTTTTACTCGCTAACTGCTCTATTGTAGATGTGCTGAAAAACTTCTGTATGTCTCTTGTTTTTTGTCTTCCCTCTAGCTACTCTGATCTAGTAGGTCAGAGGAGTTTAACCTGACTGGAGTGAAAGATGGTGCGTTTTCTCTGGGCAATTTTGGCCGGTGTGGGGATGGGGTTAACAGTAGCACCGGTTTCTTGGTGGTTACTCGCATGGATTTCTCTAGTCCCCCTGTGGATTGTTGTGAGATTAGCGGAAAAATCCCTAAAAAAACAGCTTTTATACGGTTTTGGCTGGGGTTTTGCCTACCATGGTCTGGCTTTATTCTGGATCACGGGAATTCACCCGATGACGTGGATGGGTGTCCCCTGGTTAGCGAGTTTGTTAATTGCCCTGTTTTGTTGGTTGTTTATTACTTTTTGGGGAACGGCGATCGTGCTAACTTGGACGTTAGTCATGTTTTATGTCAACAAAAGTGTTAATCAGTCATCTTTTCGGGATGCCCTCCTACGGGTTTTCATCGGCACTGCCCTCTGGTGTGGGTTAGAATCTCTCTGGAGTCAATCCCCTCTCTGGTGGACTACCCTTGCTTATAGTCAAAGTCCCCATAATTTATTGATTCTGCAATTGGGCAAATTATCGGGTTTTACGACGGTAACGGCGGCAATTGTGGCAGTTAACGGTTTAATTGCCGAAAGCTTGCTCCTAATCCGTCAATCGCGGCAAAATCTCGCTTTTCTCTCTTTACCCCTCCTCATTTGTTTTAGCCTCCATCTCTGGGGATGGAACACATACCATAAACCGATCGAAAAGTCAAGGGATTTAGGGATAAAAATTGGCGTCATTCAGGGCAATATTCCCAACACAATTAAACTTTCGCCCCTGGGATTTCAAAAGGCGCTCGAAGGTTACACCTCTGGTTATCAAATTCTCGCCGATCGAGGAG
Organism: Microcystis sp. LE18-22.4A; assembly: GCF_027531105.1. NCBI lineage: Bacteria > Bacillati > Cyanobacteriota > Cyanophyceae > Chroococcales > Microcystaceae > Microcystis > Microcystis sp. LE18-22.4A. The sequence continues at coordinate 1,277 of NZ_JAPZRB010000075.1, read as the reverse complement.
TAGATGCCGTCTTAACTCCTGAAACGGCCTTACCCTACTATTGGGAGAACTTAGTCAATAATAGCTCGATTTATTCGGCAATTTTAGCCAAAAAAACGCCGATCTGGTTAGGTGCATTTGGCAAGGTGGACAAGGGTTATAACAATAGTCTCTTGACCATTGATGGCGAGGGACAGGTGATTAGTCGGTATGATAAAGTAATTCTCGTGCCTTTAGGCGAATACGTTCCTTTTCAGGAAATTTTGGGCGGAATTGTTGATCGCCTTTCTCCCTTGCAAGCGCATTTAATCCAGGGAAATCCTGATCAAATTATTGACAGCCCTTTCGGTAAAATAATTGTGGGCATTTGTTACGAGTCGGCTTTTTCCGAACATTTTCGCCGTCAAACTGCTAGGGGAGGCGAATTTATTATTACTGCTTCTAATAACGCCCATTATAGCCACGCCATGCCCGCTCAACACCATGCTCAGGATACCATGCGAGCGATCGAAACCGATCGATGGATGGCCCGGGCCACCAATACAGGTTATTCTGCTTTTGTCGATCCCCACGGTAATCACCTTTGGCTATCGGATTTAGATAAATATCAAATCCATAGCGAAACAATTTATCGACGGGATACGAGAACTTTATATGTGCGCTGGGGAGATTGGTTAACTAAAGTTTTAATCATTACTGCCGGACTCGCTTGGCTCTGGAGAGCTTGGGATTAAGGTGACAGTGCTATACTTTTTCGTGAATGAACTGTTAAATAACCTAAGTTTTTGCTGCAATGAAAGAGCAATTTGTCAAGTGGTTGAATAGAATCTTAATATTTGATGTGTTTTTAGTAATAGCGGGCTTTCTCTGGTTTGCCCTGGCTGTTATCGGTGAATCCACGGGAATTCCCCTAGGATTTAAACTTTTTCAGCGTCTTTGGCTGCCCTTATTCAATCCTGCTATTAGTATTTTAATTGCGGGGGCGATTTTAAGCTGGGCGATTAATCAAATTCAAGAACGCTGGTTCCCTAAATAGTAGGGTTGATTCATGAATCAACCCTACCTTATCAAGGAGGGCAGGGGGGATCGAACCTAAAATCCATTTTTAATTTAATTATAGCGGTTCTCACACCTGTGTGGCACACTTAAACCTTTGCTAATTAGGGTTTGCTGAAAAAGTTTTTCTTGGGGGCAGGGTGTGGGGTGTGGGGTGTGGGGTGTAGGGTTTTACCGATTTTGAAGGGGTCAATTACCTAATTTTCAGGGAAAAAGTCCCGGAATTTTCCCCCCGATCACTC
>NZ_JAPZRB010000363.1:0-10368 GCF_027531105.1 Microcystis sp. LE18-22.4A | reverse complement strand
TTTGTGGAAGCCTTGGCAGCTTTTCGGACAGCGATGTCTTTCCGTTTCTTTGAGTGGCTGACCGAGAATCGGGATGTGTTTGCCGCTTACAAAGCCAGTTTAGGCTTTGTTTGGGCTTGAAATTTGTTTAAGTCCCACTAGCAAAATCTCTGGCACTCGGATCGCCCGCGTTGGTAGGTGTCTCCAGCGCGGTTGTTGTTTCGGCAGTTGGTCGGTTCTGGGGTTGGGGTTGGCCATCTTTTCATTCTATGCTTTGTACACTGCTTTCGTCAAATTTTTTAAGATTGCGCTTCCTGCCGCCTTGAGGGTAGTAGGTGCGATCTTCGCTGAATACTTGAATTCCTATCCCTGCCTCCCCTAGGGCGTAGGTAAGCTGCTTTACCGTGTTCTCGCTGAGGCCTGTAATTTTGGCGATTTCCGAGTAGGTTCGGGGTCGATCGCTGATTGCTTCCAATACAGCGATCGCGGTTCGCAGCCGCTTCTGGAGCAAGGGATAGAGCCATTGCTGCTCATCTGGGTGTAAATCCCAGTATTTCCGGATACTGGGGCCGCATTCTTTGATGTATGTTTTTGTGTCTTCGTTCATGATTGGGGTGTGGGGTGTGGGGTGTGGGGAGAAGCTTTTTTCAGTGATCAGTAAAGGGATTAACTTGAAGCGATCTGCACAAACTAAGCCTGTTTGTTGCCTCTTTAATTCCGGCTTCTAGAGCCTCTTTGATCGATTCGTAGCAGCCGCTTAAATAAGGATCAGATTCAAATTCATAAAAAGCGCGGACTCCGCCATTTTTATTGATGGCAAAAGAGTATTTATTTTTATCGATCGGGCATAGGTAAACATCGATATCTAGTCGATGCCGGCCTTGTTGCTTGCGGGCTGATGCGAGCGATTTCATCACTTGATCCGCCTCCCATTGGTGGCCGCAATTATCGCAGTAGATAATCATACTTTCGGGGCTTTTTCTGTAAGTTTCTGAGGATTGGCATTGAGGGCATTTCATAGTTTTTTTAGGTGTGGGGTGTGGGGTGTGGGGTGTTTAGCCTGTTTGTTGTTTCTTTAAGCCCTATTAGGGATTGAAACTTTCAGTGATCTGCATTCCATAAAAACAGCCATTCCCGGCGACGCACTTCAAGATATTTAAAAACTGTAGAAGCATCTATCCAACCCTTTGCGCTTCTGGTTTTTACTTCTTCTTTAGTTATATCGTAAGTTGCTGCAAATTTATGCAGAAAAAATGGGTCAATTTCGATCAATTGTATTATATTTTCTTCGGATAAACGATTGTGAGCTTGAATATCCGAAAAAATATCTTCTAAGATTATTCTTACTTCTGGTGGTAACATATTTACTCCTGTTGATTGATTAATAAATAACTGATAACTGATAACTGATAACTGATAACTAAAGCTCACTAGGCTTTAGGCTTTGCATTTTTTTAAGCAAGTCCATAGATAACTTTCGTTTTTATCAAAGTTATTTAATATCCCAAATACTTTTTTGGCATCATAAATTTCTGGGTAAGTATAAGTTGAATTGCCGCTAAAATAAAATATTTTGCAATAACAACCATCTTTATCTATCGATAAATGATGATTTAGCATTACTAGCATATTTTCAAGTTTTACGGCAAATTCTTTTATCTCAGCGGTGAGGTGACAAAAAGCATTAGCATTATGGAAATACATTTAATTGCTCCTGATTAATTTGCGATTAATAACTGATAACTGATAACTGAGCGGGGTGGGTGGGTGGGGTCCTTATAATGGGATTACCACCGATTAGGCTCTTATCAGATGTCCGGTTCGGTGGCTTCTTCTTTTATTATACCATGCTAACAAGGAATAATCAATTATTTTTTTAACCGTGTTAGTATGGAATGTGTAAAAATTTTTAGGTAAAAGCATGGCTGGGAAAGGAGTCCCTAAAGGCACGATTCACAATCCCAAGGGGATTAATCAATATCCTGGGAGGCGATCGAGTAAGATGATCGCTCTGCGGCTTCTCAAGGAGCATGATCCGATCATCCGGGCAAAGGCCGAGAGGGAAGGCAAAACGATCGCGGCTATTCTCGATGAGGCGATCGCTCTTTATCTGTCCGTTAACCCCTAGCAAAAATCCCCACTGTTCACCGTGGGGACTTGCAAGATTATTTCTCCTTAAAATTCGCGATTGATTGGGGGAAATCTCCAAATATCAGCACTTAAGAAGTGGATACCTGCATTTTTTGCGGCTTCTTCATCTTCTAATTGATCGCCTACCATTAAAGCTTTTAATGGATTTTTAAAGCTTTTTAAAGCTGCGGAAATCATGCCACAATTAGGCTTTCTAAATTGGCCTAAAAATTCTTTGTGCATTTCATGAATTAAATCTATATTTTCTCGGCTTACGCCATAGCATAAATTCCCCTCGAAATCAGGGCAAAAGTAGATATAAGAAAGCAGCGGGAATATTTCTAAAGTTTTTCGTTGTTCCTCGATCGCGCTTTTCAGGGATTTATGCCCGGCGGCTACTCCGCCCTGATTGGTGATTCCTATTATTATCCATCCTTCTTGATGGTAAATTTTGATAGTTTTTATCGCTTCTTCGATTGGTTCCTGATCGTTTGGATCTTCGATGAATTTTCCGCTAGTAGGCCGGCGGATCGTGCCGTCGAGATCGAGTAATAAAGCTTTCATTTTTTCAAATTTTCCCCTACTAAAAGCTTCGGGGTATCCCTAATAGGGATTAGATAGTGCCTCAGACTTGTTAGGTCTCAATCCCTAATAGGGATTCTTTCAGGCTTAAATCGATTTAGCTATTTACCATTCCTCTGGATAATTTATTCGATTAATATAGTAATCTGCCCATTCTTTTTTTAGAGCTAAAAGCTGTTTTTTGCTGGGCTTCTCAAATCCATCGGGATAGCAGTAATTTTCCCGATCCTGAAAGGCCTTCTCTATATCGCAAAAATACTCACCCTGGCTGCAAGGAAAATCTAATCCTGTGCGGCTTGATTTTACAGCGAAAGATGCCTTTGATTCTAAAGAAAATTCGCCATCATTTTTTGTAGCAATAATTGTGTCGAATTCTGAAAACCAGCGAGGATTTAATTCTCCTAATAAAATTTCTTGCAAAGTAGTCATAATTTTTTCCTGTTTGTGTGTTGTGTTTTGTTTTTTACTGATAACTAATTAAATGCTTTACGATAGAAAATATCAATTACTAAAATCAATACTGTTTCTATTTTCGATCCACCACTTAGCAGAAATAGGGATTTCGATTTCTTTTTTCCATGCACTTACAATCTCTTGTAAGTGTTGTAAAGCTATATCTTTCGCCCATTTTACTTGTTTTTCACTTCCTTGAAACTCGGTATTTTCTACCCATTGCAAGGCATCTTCTAAGTCGCTCTCGGAAGAAATACTAAAAGTATAGTGTCCGCTTTCGGTTTTTTTAACTCCATCTGGAAGCTTATCTATTGTTTCTGCATCTAGTTTTCGCTCGATTTGTAATTCTCGCCAAAAATTAGCAATAATCCAATCAGCCATTTCTTTAAAATCCATTTGTTCACGGCATGAATACCAGTAATCAATGTCGTTGTTTTTTTCCCACCAGTAATAGAAAGCATCCCAGATTTCTTGCCGCGTTTCTTCAGTAAGAAGAAGATTGATTCGAGTAAGTACCTTTCCTCGATAGGAATCAAGGGAAGCAATAGAACGGTGATTGAAATTTTGTGAATAATCAAAAAAGATTTCGGAATTTATGCGATCAATTATGGGATTAGTAGAAGGAAAAAACATTGATTTGTCCTCTCGTGTTTTGTTTTTTACTGCTGATAGCTATTTACTGAGCGCTGGTAACTGACAAGAATTCTTTATTCTAGCTTTTCCCAATTTGATTCAGAAAATCCCATTTTCCAAGCTAATTCTTTAATTTTTGGCTGTACTTCGGCGTGGCGGGGAGCCTTGCCTAAAATTATTCCTTTTGCACAATCATAATTTTCTTCAGGATTTTCAACGTAATTTTTAATTATCCCCATCTCTTGTAATTCCATATAGTATTGGATAAGATCCTCGCTTGCATATTTTTGAATTGTAGAATGAATATACAAAATGGCGCGAGTGCCATTTTCTTGAATCTCTTTTGTAGAAGGAAATCGGCTTAAAAGAGAAGGCGATAATTCAAAATCAGGAAAAGCAAAGATTATTTTGGAAAGAAAATCGATTTCAATTTCCCATCTCTTCTTTTGAGGATTCCATGCAGGCTTTTTGTCATAAAAATAGTGTACATTTTTCAATCGATCAACTATATCTGGATCATACTTAGGAGTGGTAAGGGAAGCTTTAATATTGCCATCCTTGAAAAAAATTAATCCGATCTGGCCTTTTGGTAGCTTTGTCAGCTGCCGATCTAGATTTCGCAAAGTTTCGGGGATCAGCGATTCATACCATTCGCGCATTAATTTGGAAGTTTCTTCCATTTCGCTTTCAAAATTATAATTTTCCATGATAATCTCCTAATTGTGTACTGATGGCTGATAACTGGTGGCTTAAAATTACCATTCCATAAAAACTGAAATTAATACTCGGACGGCAACATTAGCACGCCCTCGCCGTTGCCCATATTGACTAAATAAAGGCAGATCTCCTGAATAGGAAAATCGGTAAAGGGGATCTTTTGTTCGCAAGCAATATCGTCGGTATCGCGTTCGCAGGTGAGAACTGCTGAGTTATCATCACTAACTTTGAGCTTCCAGAATTGCAAATCAGCAAGGTACTGATCACAGCGGATTATCTTTTCTAACTGCCAAGAGGCGATCGCGTCGAGTAACCAGTAAGCCCCCCCATTTTCCGCGAGATACTTTATCCCGTCGGTGTATAAAAATGGGTAATTTTTATTGCGGTAATGGTTCTCAGTACCCGTAAATTGGCTAAGATTTTCTAGTTTATTCATGGTTTTAGTTTCCTAATTGTTTAATGGTTTACTGATAACTGATAACTGATGTTTAAAAGTGCTGAATAATCACCCCTCCTTCAAATTTGATAACAGTAGTCTGATTCTCAAAGTAGGTAAATGCAGCCGCTTCGATTTCTTCTTGATCACTATCTTCTGGGGGGATGAAATCATAATCTTTTGCCGCTTCTAAGATGCTAGAATATTCGGAATAATCGCATCGAATAGCAATTCGATCTAATTCTATTTTCTGATTAGTTTGTTCTTCCAAATCTTCGAGATATTCTATCAATGCGAATGCTCCAGACCATGACCAATCTGCATTATCGTCTTTTTTAAGCAATCTGGTTGCTTCATCAGTGCTTAAATTTATGTGCATTTTTCTACTCTCCTATTGATGTGATTTCGTTTATTTCCCATTCAATACAATCGAGATTATTTCTCTCGTCAAGGATTTTAATTTTGTGGCTCCCTTCCTTCTCTATAGAAATATTAGGGTAAATATCATCAAAGATTTTTTCGGCTTCTCCTTGATTTTTTGCTTCGATAATTACCTCGATTTCTACTCTCATTAATCCTGAGAATTCCTTCATTTTTACCTCCTATTTTAGGGGGAATTAATCCCCCCCATTTATTAATTATTTAGAGTCCGAATTTTTTGGTAGTTTGGATGAAAAGCGTCGTCGCAATCGCTCTTGCATCTTCTGGAGTGAGGGCTATATCTTCGGCTTTATCTTGGCAGTGCTGATAAAGTTGGGCTAAATTAGCCACATATTCAGCCATTTCTACTTTTTTTTCAGGGGAAAAATTGGGATCGGGCTCAGGGATAGAGTAAGCAGGAATAGGAGGGTTATTGCTTGCTAAATGGCGAGAAACCGGTTTCACTGCTACGGGTAGCTCTGGCAGTGGTTGGCCTAAATTGATCAGATTAGGATCCTCTACTAAAGAGTATTTGCCTTTTGAGTCAAGGGTTAAAGTTAATCGCGCATTCGTAATCACGTGCTTGATCGAATATTCATCGTCACCACCGCGCCATACGGTCACTTTTTCCCCGGTATCGCGTCTTACCGCATCAATTACAGTCCGCTCGCCGTATTTAGTATTTACGCGGCGGGCGCGGTCGGTTGCCATTGCTTCGATTAGTTGCATAGTGTTATTATCCTTTTGGTTTGATTTAGAGAAAGGCGATCGCATAATTGCAAGTTGGGCGATCGCTTTTCTTTGTTTGTACTTTCATTATACCATAGTAACAAGGAAAGAAGCAAGCAAATTAATAATTAATTTTTTTCTTTCCTAAGCAGGGGATTAGCGGGGAAAAGCTCCCTGCTCTGGTAGTTACTGCCAAATTTCGATCGTGAATTCTTCGCCGGGGAATCTGCGGCCCATCCAGTCCAGAGCTTCTTTTACGCTGTTCGCTTTCAGGTAGTAGCCCTGTCTGTCGGCGATCGGAGTTTCTGCCGGATAGGGATTAATTCGGGTGCATCGGTAGGTCATAAGTCTTACTCCTATTGGGTTCTATGCTTTTATTATAGCATAGTAACAAGGAATAATCAAGCAAATGCCCGGCGGAAAAAGCCGAGCATAGTACAAAAGAACTAAAAAAGAGATAACTGAGCCGGGGGGGGAACGGGAACCCCCAACCACCAGCAAGACTCCCAGCGCTCCCAATCGACACCAGCCCAAGCAGGGGGAGACGAAGAGCCGGGGAGCCAAAGCAGAACCCGCCGCCCGGACCCAAGAGCAAAGGCCGCGGACCCCCAAGAACCAGATCCGCCCCCAAAGAAGCGCCGCGCCGGGAAAACTCCCGCCGGGCAGACCGGGGAAGAGGGCAGGATCACCAGCAAGCCCCGATCGCCGGCAGCGAGGAGGGACAAAAGGCAGTAAATCGCAAAGAGCCAACTTAGAAGCACGAGAAGGAGAGCGAGAGCCAGAGAATCCAATCGAAAAAACAGAAAAAGGCGAAAACATAAAAAAAATCTCCCGAAACTATTATCATTATACCATAGTAACGAGGTAAAATAAATCTATTATCTGGCGCGCCGCAGGCGCGCCAGTCAAGGAAAAAAACTCAAAGGTCCCCGGCGGGAAGTCGGCGGCTGGCGCGCATCCACACCAGCCCGCTATCAGCGAAGTCCACGACCCAAGGCGCGCCAAAGTCCGCCAGCGACCAGAGGGGTCCACCCCACCGGCAACTGTCAAGTAATCGCAACCTCTGCTAGATCAGGACTTGGTGGCGGGTGGGGTGGGGGGGTGGGTGGCTGGCGCAAACGAGAAGGTGCGGGGGCATCTTTACTGGCAAGCATAAGGTAAGAAGGATATCCCCCCCGCCCGACGAGCGAGCAAATTCAAGTTTTGCCAGTAGTCCCTTAGATATTGGTATGTTCGGAGCCTGGCCCGTAGGGCGCGCCCCGATGATCCTTTAGGGAATCTGGTACTCCTTCCTGTTTTCTCGATCTCGCCGTGGCCATCCTTCCCTTATCGCCTTTTTCCGCAAGCCTTCGATCGATTTTGGCCAATCCTTCCGGCGCTGGTCTAGTATTTCCTGCAAGTTTAGCCACTTGCCTTGAGCCAAGTCGAAGGGTTGGCCATCTGGCTCGATCGCTGGCTCGATCTCGCGTAGCGAGCGCGTTGCGACTGTCTGTCCGCGCTTTTCATCGATGGGGGCATCATCTAAGCTGTCATCTAGTTTAGTATCTAAGCTATCATCTAAATTAGTATCTACTTTAGTATCTAACTTAGCATACAAGCTATCATCTAAACTCTCATCTGGCCTATCGTTGAAAATCTCGCTATAGCTTTCATATAGGCTACTATCTAGGCTATCATCTAAATTAGCATCTAAATTAGTATCTAAGTTCTCATCTAGCCTTGCTTCTATAGCTTTTATCTGATCATCGATCACGATCGATTTATCTCTAAGATCTTTGATGTCGCTGCTTGTGGCTAATGTCCAGTTATCAAGGCGATTTTTTATTTTTTCTATTTGATCATCGATCGTGATCGATCTATCTTTCATTTCCTGATCGATATCCTTTATCTGATCATCAAAACCTGAAACCCAGTGAGATAGTTTATTAGCAAGGTCTTCGATCTTGCTTTGCGACTGCGTTGCGACCGATTTTTCCATGGCATCTAATTTGTCATCTAGCTTGGCATCTAAGCTTTTCTCTATTAAGATTCTGAGCTTGGCATCTAAGCTATTATCTAAGCTCACATCTAAGCTTGCATCTAATTGATCGATCAGGAATTGCTTGGCTGCTAGATTCTCGGTCAGGTTCGGGTATAGCGATCGGATTTTGTCTAGGTAGCGATCACTGATCGAGAAGCTAATTACTTTGCTCATAGCATCTAATTTAATCTAAGATGATAGCTTTATTATACATCTAATTTGGTTAGATAGTTATATTAGTTGGTTTACTGGGTCACAAAAGGGTATAGCCTAGGCTGTAGGGGGGATTAAGAGAATTTATGCCCCCATATCGAACCATACCAAGTAACGAAGAACCAAAAATATTAGGCTGGTTTAGATTTTTTGGGGAGATTTCGATCAATGTGGGGGTGAGCCGGGAGACCCTTCGTAACCTACCAGGCTCCCCGACTCGGTTTGATTTTTGGATGTCGTCGCCAACATCGCAGGAACAGGCTGGACTCTTCGATGCACTCTTGGCAGATTGCCACCTGCCAACCCCGACGATAAAGAGTAATCCCAGCACCGCACACCACCCGAAAACCGTTGTTGTTGTTGTTGTCGCGGCGGTTGTTGTTGTTGCGGTAAGCGGAACGGCAGTTATTTGGATTGTTGTACCAAGAACCGCCCCGCGGTCGGGTTCGCCTATCCCTTCTTCAATGCCTCACGAATGCGAGGGAACTGAATATCTGTTTTCTTAGCTGCCAGGTGTCGCCATGTTCTAGATGTGCCATCCAGCTAATCAGCGATCGCTCTACACCTTTCCAGTCAATTGTACCGATTGCGTAATCTTGCTGCAATTGTCTTAGTCTTCTCCTGCCCCGATGGAGGTTGCTATTCCTGACACGAATTCGGTCGGGTAGAATACGAAAACCGAGGAAACTAGCACCGTATTTAGTGGCAAAAAGTTGACTTTTGGTCGCAACGCGCTCGCTACGCGAGATCGGGTGAATTTTCAGCCTCAGTTTGATTAAGTATTCCTCAATTTTACCTCTGGCTTCGACGAGGAAATCTCGGTCATCGGCAAAGAGAGCAAAATCATCAACGTACCTGACATACTTGGGAGTTTTAATAACTTCTTTGATAAAATGATCGAGTCCATTTAGATAAATATTAGCAAAAAATTGACTGGTTAAATTGCCAATAGGCAGACCTCTTTTTCGTTCTAAAGGAGTCAGCAGATTATCGCTGGGGAAGTAATCAATGACAGCTTCCTGTTCGTTGCTGTTATCGATAATAGTATCGATTAACCAGAGGGTATCGGGACATTTAATTTTGCGCCGTATCAGTGCTTTAAGGATTTCATGGTCGAGGGAAGGAAAGTATTTTTTAATATCACACTGAAGGATATAAGAACTAGAACGGGCAAAGCCGATAAACCGTTTCAAGGCTTTATGAGTTCCAAATCCAACTCGATTGGCATAGGAATCATGAATAAAAGTGCGCTCGAAAATAGGAGCGATGATATTACAAAGAGCGTGATGGACTACTCTATCCCGATAAGGTGCGGCCGATATCAGGCGACTTTTGGGGTCTATGATGTGGAAGGTTCGATAGGCTCCAGGATGATAATTTTTATCCTTTAGCTCCCGTTGCAATTGCATTAGTTCCCTTTCTAGATTAAAATTAAAATCTAGAACGTTATCCCTAAAACGTTTGCCCGATTGTGCTTTACGAGCGGCAAGAAATAGATTATCAAATTCGATAATTTGGGAATAGAGATTACCGTAACGCTTCATTTAAATTTCCGATGATGACAATAATTTAATCTGGTTTAGCTTCTCGTTCACGTTGGCTTTTAATCCAGTTACCTAATTCCCCTCCCAATTCATCAATTAATTGACTGACGTATTCATAGCGTTTCAGATCAATCAACTTAAAATCTAATAAAAGTCGGGTCTGATGTCTGAGAACGGCTAACTCGGTGTTGATATATTCAAGTTTGGCAAGTTTGCTTTTGGCAAATTTAGCCCTGATTAAATTCTCTAGTATGTTATAAAGTTGGTTGATTACCCTGTCCCCTATCGTAAACTTGTGAACTCTGGGAAAACGCTCTATAATCGGAACGTACCACTTCACCAAATCATAACACTTTTGAATCACCGATAATTCTTTCATTGCCTTAATAAAATTTAACATTAACGCCATTTTCTCAAAAAAATCGACCCGCCTAAGGGCGGGAAAGAAAAGGAAAAAGAAAAAATAGGGAATGAGGGTAAAAGGGGAAAAAAAGGGGAAAAGGGTTACAGAG
>NZ_JAPZRB010000447.1:0-6462 GCF_027531105.1 Microcystis sp. LE18-22.4A | reverse complement strand
GCTCGGTCGGCAACGTGCTGATGATACGCTTCTAACATAGGTCTATTGTCTCCTAGTCTTCACTTGTGACGGTTTCTTCCTAGGTTACTGGATTTTTGCTAGTCTCTGAATTTCTAGGTTAACGAGAGATGACTTTGCTGTTTGACTTCCATAAAATGAGAAAATAGCGATCGATTGACTATATTGAGGCTTAGATAATGGCTATCACCGATTCTGATCTAGATTTAGCACAATATATCGACCATTCTCTCCTCATCCCCACCGCCACCCGTGAACAATTAGAGGCTTACTGTCAACAGGCTGATCAATATCGTTTTCCCACCGTCTGCGTTTATCCCGCCGCCGTTAAGCAAGCTGTGCAGTTACTCCACGGCAAAAAAACTTTAGTTTCTACCGTGATTGGTTTTCCCGCAGGGGCCACTACCTCCGCAGTTAAACGTTATGAGGCTTTAGAAGCCGTAGATAATGGTGCCAAGGAGTTAGATGTGGTTATTAATCTCGGTTGGCTAAAAGATGGGAAATCTGAGCAATTATTCCAAGAAATTGCTAGTATTTGTCAGGAAACTGGCCAGACGGTAAAAGCGATTCTGGAAACCTCGCAACTGACGGACACCGAGAAACGTTTAGCGGCGGAAATTTGCATGGATGCAGGAGTCAGTTATCTAAAAACCAGTACCGGCTGGTTTGGAGGTGCAACGGTTAGCGATGTCAAGTTTCTCAAGGAAATTAGCAAAGGCCGGGTAGGAATTAAAGCATCCGGCGGAATTCGCACCCTAGAACAAGCGATCGCTCTTATCCGGGCCGGGGCCACCCGTCTGGGAACTTCCCGTGGTGTCGATTTAGTCCGTCAGCAAAAAGCCGCTTTTGAGGAATAATACTAAATCCTGTTTAAAAGGTATAGGAAAGTGGGGTAGTGAGGTAGTGGGGTGTGGGGTGTGGGGTGTAGGGTGTGGGGTGTAGGGTAGTGGGGTAGTGGGGTGTGGGGTGTGGGGTAGTGGGGTAGTGGGGTGTGGGGTGTAGGGTAGTGGGGTAGTGGGGTGTAGGGTGTAGGGTTGTGGGGTGTGGGGAAGTGGGGAGAATAAATAAAAAATAATCTCCTGTCTCCTGAATCCTGAATCCTGAATCCTGTCTCCTGAATCCTGTCTCCTGACAGCTAAAATGATGGCTGACATTCAATAAAAATAAGGGGGTTTATTTGCCGATAATTCGCTGTGGTAATCGAGAATTTAGAGATATTCAAGGGATTGTTTTTGATAAGGACGGTACGCTAGAGGATTCGCGAGCTTTCTGGTACGATCGAGCTATAGCCCGGATACAAGCCATTGAATCGCAAATCCCTGGTTTAGAGTCTTTATTAACTAAAACTTTCGGTATTGGGGCAAATAGTCTCAATCCTGCCGGTTTAATGGCAGTGGGCAGCCGCAGAGATAATCATATCGCCGCTGCCGGTTGTATTGCTTCCACCGGTCGGGATTGGTTAACGGCAATGGCGATCGCAAAAGCGGCCTTCCAAGCGGCCGATGAAAAGGTTCCCCCCCGCTTAAATCCCCTCTATCCCCACTGTTTAGAAGTAATTCGTTATCTGCACGCGGCCGGTTTACAATTGGCGATTCTTTCCTCCGATACCACAGCACGAGTGGAGCAATTTGTCAAGGAAAATCACCTATTAAATTATATTAAAATTGCCCAGGGCTGCGATCGAGGTTTAAGTAAACCCGATCCCCTATTATTGCAAGAAACCTGTCAAGCTTTGGGGACCGCAGTGGACAAAACCCTGATGGTAGGGGACACTAGGGCCGATTGGGAAATGGCTAAACAGGCAAAATCAGCAGCAGCGATCGCAATTAGTTGGCAACCGGAAAACCATCAAGATTTACAATTAGCTGATGTGGTCATTAGAGAACTTACTGCCATCTCGGTTATCAGTTATCAGTTATGATTTTAGCTGTTAGGAGACAGGATTCAGGATTCAGGATTCAGGATTCAGGAGTCAGGAGATTATTTTTTATTTATTCTCCCCACACCCCACACCCTACACCCTACACCCTACACCCCACACCCCACACCCTACACCCCACACCCCACACCCCACTCCCCCACTTCCCAATTCATAATTCCCTCTATGCTAACAATTGCCTTACCGAAGGGTGCTTTACTAAACGAAAGTATCCAAATATTTCAGAAAATTGGCTTAGATTTTAGTGCCTTTCTTGACTCAAAAAATCGCCAATTACAGATTACCGACCCTACTAACCAAGCGAAAGCGTTATTAGTCAGAGCAACAGATGTACCAGTTTATGTAGAATACGGTCAGGCACAATTAGGCATCGCTGGTTATGATATTTTATTGGAAAAATCTCCCGATGTGGCTAATTTAATTGACCTAAAATTTGGTTATTGTCGGATGTCAGTAGCTGTCCCTGCTGATAGTCCCTATCAAAGTCCTCTAGACATTCCCCATCACGGTAAAGTTGCCTCAAAATTTGTCAATTGTGCTAAGGATTATTTTCGTCGTTTAGATATTCCCGTCGAGATTATACCTCTCTATGGTTCCGTAGAATTAGGCCCGATTACGGGGATGTCAGAAGCGATAGTTGACCTAGTGTCCACCGGTCGAACTTTACGCGAAAATGGTTTAGTAGAAATTGACGAATTATTTGCTAGTAGCGCTCGATTAATCGCCCATCCTCTAAGCTATAGACTAAATCGCGATCAGATTTATAACTGGGTAGAAAAGCTCAGTTTAACGAATCAGCACCCCCCTTATTAAGCGGGTATCAAGGGTAGGGTTGATTCATGAATCAACCCTACCTTGAATCAACCCTACCTTGAATCAACCCTACCTTAAATCAACCCTACCTTGAATCAACCCTACCTTGAATCAACCCTAGGGATCAAGAGGGGATTAAAGGCAAAATCTATTTAATTAGAACCATTGACTTATTTCCCCCTAACCTAATTGTTTTAAGAGCAAACCAATAAGCGCACCAGCAAGAATTAACCAAGTAGAATTAACCTGAAAACGTAGTAAAAGAATAGCAGAAATAAGAGATAGAATGATAGCCAATAAATTAAAAGGTAAATTCCCGTAGGGTTGTAACCAAGTAGCTAGAGCTAAATTAAAAATTACCGCTACCATTAAAGCCACGGCACTAGCATTAATTGCGTCTAAAAAAGCACCCGCCCAAACCGATTCTCTCAGCTTAGGAATAAGAGGATTAAGTAATAAAACAAAGATAAAAGAAGGAAAAAAAATCGCTAGAGTCGCCACAATTGCCCCCGATACTCCTAATATTTGATAACCGATAAAAGTGGCTGTGGATAACACCGGACCGGGGGTAAATTGACCCACAGCAATAGCATCTAATAATTGTTGCTGGGTTAACCATCCTCTCCCCTGCACTAAATCCCCTTCCAAAAAGGCAACTAACACATAACCACTACCAAATAAAACACTACCCACCTTGAGGAAAAATAGCCCTAATCCTGTTAATGTCGGTGGGATGTTGCTAGGAGTAGCAACCGCCGTCGCACCGCCTATTCCTGCCACAATCAGGGGGAAAGTAGCGAATTTTTTTAGGATAAACATCCCGATAATTCCGCCTAACAGTAAAGCGATAACTTCATTTAAACCTAAGATTAATAATCCGATAACTCCCAATCCGATGAAGAGTAATTGACGGGTTTTTAGTGCCTTTTTGCCTAAGCGCCAGAGTGCCTGAAAAATCACCGCAATTACTACCGGTTTAATGCCGGCAAAAATCGGGGCCACATCGGGTAAAGTCCCGTAGGTAGTATAAATCCAAGCTAGAAAACCCGTAATTAACACCGCAGGAGTAATAAAACAAACCCCCGTGATTATTAAACCCGCTAAACCACCAAAAATATAACCGATATGAATGGCCATTTCCGTGGAATTAGGACCGGGAATCAGATTAGTGGCCCCCACCAAATCGAGAAATCGCTCCTTAGTCATCCAACCGCGACGCTTAACCACTTCTTCCTCCATTAAAGCGATATGGGCAGCCGGACCACCAAAACCGATAATGCCGATTTTGAGAAATAAAAGGGCAAGTTGCGAGAGATTGGGAGGCGATGAAGTCAGCATTTTCTGATTACCAATAGTTTTTCTAGAATCAAGTTTATATCCAAAAGAATAAGCTTAAGTTAAATTCTTAGCTAACTCTGGTCAATTCCATAATTGCAAAAGTGTTTTACACAAACTCAATCATAAATATTTAATGCTCCCGTTCAAGTAAATTTGATACAAAAAAAGTTAAGAAAAGTTTATAAATAATATTGATTAGTTTATTTATAATAGACCCCATTAATACCAACTGAAACCAGAATAAACCATAGACAATAATCAATTATCACAATCGATGTTAATCTATGCAAAAAAACTCTATGGACAGCTTGCCGCCCAAGACTAACCAGTTTTCAGATACCCAAGCGCCGGCAGCGAGTCCAACTCAGCGCCAAGGGGTGCCGGTCAATTATGAGTACAGCCTCAATCTGCCGGAATTACTCAACCAGCTTGACCTCTCAGTGTTGATTTCCACCTACCAAGCGGGACGAGTGGCCAGCATTGGCACTTATCAAGGACAAATGCGGGTGAGTTTCGCCCATTTTGACCAAGCGATGGGTTTAACCCGAACCGCTACCGGAATTGCTGTGGGCGCTCGTCAGGCAATTTGGCATTTACCCGCCAATCGAGAGATTGCCCCCCAGATTAAAGCGGAAGGGGAACAGGATATCGCCTTTTTAGCTCGTTCTTCTCACCTCACCGGCCCGATTATGGGTCATGATTTGGCCTTTGGCAGTAATCGCCTTTGGGTGGTCAATACCCTATTTAACTGTCTGGCAACCATCGAAGGAAATTGGAGTTTTCTTCTCCAGTGGAAACCGCCCTTTATTACCGAGTTAGTCCCCGGAGACCGCTGCCACCTCAATGGCTTGGCTATGGCTGAAAATAGCGGCACTCCCGCCTATGTGACGGCATTGGGGGAAACCAACGAGGAAAGCCTCTGGCGAGAGAATAAGGCCCAGGGCGGATGCTTAATTGATGTGGCTAGGGGAGAGGTGATTTTGCGGGGTTTAGCTATGCCCCATTCTCCCCGCCTTTATCAGGGTAATCTCTATTTCCTCAATTCCGGTTATGGAACCTTGAACCGTTGGCATCCCCAAACTGGTAGCACGGAAATCATCGCCGAATTGCCCGGTTTTACCCGGGGTTTAGACTGTTGGGAAGGTCACGCCTTTGTCGGGTTGTCCCAAGGGCGGGAAACGGCGGTTTTTGGCGGTTTACCCCTGGATGAGCGGCGTAATCAATTGCGGTGCGGGTTGGCTATTGTCAATCTAGCTACCAGTCAACTGGTGGCAACTTTTTGGTTCAATAGCGGCGTGGAGGAGGTTTTTGCCGTCTCCGTCCTCCCGGGCTACCGCAACCCGGCGCTAATTGGACCGGATACCGACCTCGACGGCACTCAATCGGTGTGGATGGTGCCTTCTTTAGGGACTTAATTGTTTACTTTTCACCCTATTATTCAGGAAAAAATCATGTCAATTCCTTTTTTAGTTAAAGATATCTTCCCCGGTTCCTTTGGTTCCGACCCCCTTTATCTGACGGCATTATATAGTTTTACCAATAAATGTTAGAACAAAGATGTAGATTTAGGTTGCTCTAATGGGAAGTTTTGTGACGACAAGTAGCATTGATGATATTTATGGGGAATAATAGATTTAGATGAGTGCCTAACTTTCCAATTGGTAGCGACTTGCCATGAACCAAACAACCGCCAATTATGATGAACCCTGGAAAGAAGCATTAAGCGAGTATTTTGAAGCGTTTTCATGCTTCTTTTTTCCTGAAGTTCACCAATTAATTGATTGGACAAAAATTCCCGAATCCCTGGAAAAAGAACTCAAACGGATTACCGCTTCAGCTAAGACAAAAAAACGTTTCGCTGACAAACTCTATAAAGTCTGGTTACTCAGTGGTGAAGAAGTGTGGATTTTGATTCATATTGAAATTCAAAGTCAATACGAAGAAAATTTCCCTCAGAGGATGTATATTTATAACTATCGTGCCTGTGATTTGTATCAGAAACCAGTTATCAGTCTGGCAATTTTAGGAGATGAACGAGTAAATTGGCGACCAGATTCCTATAATTATACTATCGCTGGCTGTGAAGTGAGTCTGAAATTCCCAACGGTTAAATTACTGGACTATGAGGAAAGCTGGACAGAACTAGAAGCAAGTAGCAATCCCTTTGCTATAATAGTCATGGCACACCTGAAAACAAAAGCGACTACTGGGAAGCTGCCACAACGGGAACAGTGGAAGTGGAAGTTAATCAGGGGATTATATGAAAAGGAGTTCGAGAGAGAACAGATAATTAAACTGTTTGAAATCATCGACAATATGATGACTTTATCCCCTGAATTACAGTCAAGCTTAGA
>NZ_JAPZRB010000378.1:0-34636 GCF_027531105.1 Microcystis sp. LE18-22.4A | reverse complement strand
GGTCTTCATCAACTATTTTCAATAGTAAATTAATATATTCCTCTGTGGCTTTTTTATGATTTCCATTTTTTCTCCCATCTTCTAGACTTTCTAAATTGTTAGGATCGCCGTGAACACACCAAGGGGCGACCGTTTTGAGTGAACAGCCAATAAAGTCAGCTATTTCTCGTTGAGTTTTTCCGTCGTTTAGCAAGAGAAACATTAAAATTCTTTCCCTAACCTCTGCTCTTTCTTCTTCTTTAAGAGCTTTTTGTAAGTTTTTCTTTTCTTCTAAGTCTAGGAAATCTTTGGCTGGCATAAGTAGGATTTTTCTCAAGTTACTATTTCTATTTTAGGTGGTTTAAGTGCGTTTTAGCTTAGTTGTGTCGTAACCAAAGCAAACTATTGCCGTTTTTCTTTGATTCATTGGCTTTTTGTATAATTGGCATCACTGGCATGGGAAACCAATTTTTCTGCTGTTAGCCTGCGACGGCAGCTAAACTCTCCACCAATTCTATCTGTTTAGGTAAACAAATCGTTTTTAGATCATATCGGTCAATAATTGTTTTTCTAGCCCTTTGTCGAAGGGCTAACATTCGTTCAGAATGGTCGAAAACTCGGTCAACAGCAGCGGCAATTTGCTCTGGAGAGAAAAAATCCACCAATAGTCCATTTACTCCATCTTCGATTATTTCCTCAACTGGGGGAGTAGCCGAACCGACCACTAAACAGCCTGTACTCATCGCTTCTAACATCGACCAAGAGAGAACAAAAGGATAGGTTAAATAGACATGAACGCCCGAAACTCGCAGGACTGAAAGAAATTGCTCGTAGGGAATGCGACCTAAAAAATGCACCCTGCTTTTGTCGAGATTTTCTCCTAATTCCGCCAAATATTTCTGCTTATAGCTTTGACCATCGGGCAGCGGTTTCCCATAGCTAATTTCCTCACCCCCAACAATCAGAATCTGCGCTTGCGGCCGTCTTCGCAGGATTTCTGGCAGCGATCGCATAAAAGAATGAAAGCCTCGGTAAGGTTCGAGATTACGGTTAACAAAAGTAATTACCTCATCCTTAGGGGTGAGGGTCAAACCAGCTTGAGGGAGGATGAGGTTTTGGTCTGGTTGGGGGCAAACCACTTGAGTATCGATGCCATCATGGATAATACTCACTTTATCCCGATAGGCTGTTGGTATGTTCTGCCATTGCCAGTGAGTGGGACTGACTCCCCAATCACACAATTCTAGATTTAAAAGATTATTGGCATTTTTCATTCGCGCCCGACAGAGGGTCTCAAAACTTTGGTCGAGAAATTCTGGATCGAAATCTAAATCGGACTGGTGAGTATGATAATAAAATTCAATAAAAGCCAGGAGTTTGGCCTCCGGAAAAACCTCCTTGAGAAATAGCGATTCTCCCCAACCCGGGTGGGCGCAAATAACGTCGGGAACAAATCCTTGCTGACGCAACTGTAGACAAGCCCTGGCCGCTGCCTCTCCTCGTATTACTTTGGTTTCGGTCTCCGATACCCAGGGATGAATGTTGGGACTTGTCCCCCTTGAGAGACGATAACGAAAGACTTGCACCCCCGGCAAAGAAGGCTGCTTTTTTAGGGTCAGTGCCACCACTTGGTTACCGGACTTTGCCGCTAGAGCCGGGGCCAGATGTTTATATTGGGCGGGAAAGTTTTGGTGAACAAACAGGATCCGCATTTTGTCTAGTTATGACCTCAAGAGACTGTAGCTAGAGTAGCACATTAGTAACAGAAGACTTTTGTTAAGAAATCTTGATAATCATTAAGATCGAGCAATAGTTTACCCTTTCAGTTCGGTCCTGAAAACCTTATCCAGTCTATATCATCGTCCCTTGTCTCCTGCCCAGGTCCCGATAGCGGCAGACTCTTGACTTCTGGCTGTTTTTGTGCAAGGATGGGTTGTGGTGTGTTCTCTTTAATAGAGATTCAAAGAAAACGTTTTCTTCAAGGTGTTGAGGAGAGAAAATGAAAATTATCTTGGTTGACGGAGCGGCCGTTATAATCGGCTCCGCACTGATCCCCTTTTATCACAAGTGGGGGTCTGCGACAATAGGAACTAAGCAAGACAAGCAAAAAGTTGCTTGCCACACGGGGGAATCTCCGAGCGCAATCAAACGGCAGTTGAGGATAGATGGCAAGCCCTACAGCCATCCTCTGGCAACTACTACTAATCCAGCTAATCATCTGCATCCCTGTGGACGATTAGCTTGTCCTGCTTGAAACTCAAGAGACGGGTGTGCTGAAACAGTTGCGTTTGGGAACGAACCTAGATAATTTCAGACATTAATTCCAATGTTTGTGATTAGGAGTTGCTCCGTATGCAATTGCGAAGGGAATCTATTTTGAGGTTACTTACCGGACAATAATCGACTCTTCTAAAAGTTACTCTAGAGTCTTCCTAGCTTTTGTTAAGAAAGATAGAGAAGATTGTAGTTTCGTTGTCCTGACTTTGTAATTGAAGGATAGAATTTTGACCGAGTTAGCGGCCATTTCAGCAGTTTCAAGACCACAAAAATTAAGCAAAAAAAATTGCTGATTTTGTCACTTTTGTGCTAAGGTGATTAGCGAAGATAGAAAATAGTTCACAACTATTACTCAAATCAACCATCAGATCAGAAAGGAAAAATATGGCTACAGTATTTGGAACGGTGGGTAATGACCTACTGAGAGGTACTCTTGGGGCAGATTGGTTTAATGGTCTGCAGGGCAACGATCAAATCAATTTGAGTGCGGACGATAATTTTGGAACGGACGGTAATGACACCGCCTACGGTGGTTACGGTTTTGACAATATTTTCGGTGGCAACGGTGATGACTTCCTCGTTGGGGGTGCGCCAGGGGCCGATGGCTTAGATGACGGCAGCAGTCAAGACGGCTCCGACTTTATCGATGGTGGTGGCGGTAACGACAATATACTCGGTGGTTTCGGTCAAGATACCCTCGCCGGTGATATGGGTAACGACACCCTCTACGGCCAAGGTGATAACGACACCGTTAATGGTGGCACTGGCAATGACTTCCTCTTTGGCGGTGATAGCACCTCCCTCGGCGGAGTTTCCAACGCTTCCGGTAACGACTCGATCAACGGTGGTGACGGCGATGACAACCTCTACGGGGAAGACGGCAACGACACCCTCAACGCTGGCAATGGTGCTGATGTGATCTATGCTGGCCAGGGTGATGACGAAGCATCTGGCGGTGAGGGCAACGACTTCATCATCGGTGGTGGCTGGACCCCCAACGGTGGCATTGCTGGCGCAGCTGAAACTAGCTCCGGTCGAGATACTCTCAACGGTGGCAACGGCAACGACTACATTTGGGCCGGTGATGAAAATGACGTTCTCACGGGCGATTCTGGTAACGACACCCTCTACGGTGGTGCCGGTGCCGACTTCATGAGTGGCGGTGACGGTAACGACGTTTTCTACGTTGACAACGCCGCCGACATAGTTGAAGATCGTCCGGGGGTAGAAGGCGGTGTGGATGCGGTTATCGTTCTTCCCACCTACCAAAATAATACCGACGATCCGACCATTGGCTTGCTCGACACCTACAACCTCGGTCGTCTCAGTCCGGAAGCGCAAATCGAGTCGATTATCCTCGATGGCACCCCCAACTTCAACGCTGTCGGTAACCAATTTAACAACGCTATCCAAGGTAATTCTGGAAGCAACTTCTTGGCTGGTTTAGAGGGCAGAGATGTCCTCAACGGCTTAGGCGGCAACGATACCCTTATCGGTGGTGAGGGCGATGACAATATGATTGGTGGCGACGGTGCCGACCTCATCGGCGGTCGCAACCTGCCCGGTGGTATTTTTGGCGTGCCACTGCTTGGAGAACTGACGGAAAATGGCAACGACACGGCCGAGGGCGGTGCTGGTGATGATACCCTAATTGGTGGGGCTGGCAACGACAATATGACTGGTGGCGAGGGCAACGATAATATCGGGGCTGTTGTCACAGCGGCAGGTCCCGCTCCTGAAGCTGGCAATGACACCTTTGAAGGCGGTGCTGGTGACGACAGCATCAGTGGGGGTCTGGATTCCGATAGTTTAATCGGTGGTGCTGGTAATGACTTCATCAGCGATGGTAGCTATACCCTTAACCCTTTGAATGGCCAGTTCCAGTTCACCGGTGTGCAGAATAACCTCGACACTCTCGTGGGTGGTACTGGTAATGATATCTACTTCATCGATCGCTTTAACCGGGCCACCGGGGTGCAAGACACTATCATTGAACTGGCTGACGAAGGTACGGATACGGTGTTCTATGGAGGCGGTTTGGGAGGTTTCGCAGCCGAGTTAACCTACGTTTTAGGAGATAATCTCGAGAATCTTACCCTGGGTGAGAATGCTATCCCTGCTGCCCTGCTCAACGGTATTGGTAATGCTCTGGCCAACGTCATCACTGGCAACAGTGCGAATAACTCTATCACTGGAGGCGGTGGAGCCGATACCCTCAGTGGAGGACCTGCAGCCGCTGTCGATGTCGATACCTTCGTTTATACTAATCTCGGCGATTCACTTCTGGCTAACTTCGACCGCATCACTAACTTCAGAGCGGGAGCGGGTAATGATCGAATTGGTGTAAGCCCTGTAGTTTTCGGTGCTGGGTTCACCGCTCTTGGTGATGCTACCTCTCTAGATGCGGGTGCAATTGGTGCGGTTCTAACGAATGCGGCCTTCACCGCTAACATTGTGGCAACATTTACAGTTGGTGGCTCACGCAATTTTGTGGCTATTAATAATGTCACTGATGGCTATGACTCGACTACTGATGCAATCATCGAAATCACTGGCTTGACAGGTGTTTTTGGTGCGGCTAATATTGTTGATATATAGCCCCAATCTAACCACTGAAATCAGTTAGCTAGATAGCTATGGGGTGGGCAATGCCCACCCTTATTTTATTTATGATTGAGTCCTAGCCAGTAGCTGTAATTACTGCAAATAAGCCATAGGCAGAAAAGTCGAACACCAACTTAAGGCCTGTTTAAAGACTTCGTATTCGCGGAAAAAGAACACATTTCCCCAGGAATTATCCACGGTTTGGGGATAATTACCGTAGAAGAAAATATCATAATTGAAATTGTAATTACTGGGTTTATCTGAACGACCAATCACTAAATACCAATGATAGTCTCGTTTTTTCATGCCTTCTACCAAAAGGTCTAAACGATTGAGGGTTCCTGACTGCCCAAAAATATGATTCTTATCCCAAAATTCGGCAACTACGACCGGATACTGTGCTTTACCCATCCCCTGAATCACTTCTAAATCATAGCCTTCGGTATCAATTTTTACCAATCCTATATCGTGGCTAATCTCTCCCGTTTGATGAAGACTTTCTAAACTTCTCACCTGAACTGGTCGGGTTTCGGTAAAGTTTAAACCCTGGGGCATAGAATGGGGAAAAAGAGTATTATAAAGGGAAGGATTCTGGAAAATTCCTGCCTCTGATTGGTCGGAACAAATATGAAAATCCATCGTGGTATCATGGGAACCAATGGCAATGTTATAGGCCTGAAAATCGCTATTTTGCTGTAAACGCTGACATAGTTGCTCGAAAACAGGGGTATAGGGTTCAAAAGCATACACTTGATAACCAGCTTTCAGCAAAGATTCCGAAATATCTCCCCGATTGGCACCGATATCTATGGCTTTTCGACTCGGTAAAAATGAGTAAAGAAAAGTTATAAGTTTTTCTTCCGGCTCTAAGTCTTCTCCCCGGTTATTCTCCGCTTTAACTCGCAGTCCCGAATTATCCAAAAGGGCATTATACTGCTGGTGTAAATCTGCTTGCAAATGCTGATAATCATCCTTAATTTGGGAGATAATACCACTGTATTGCTGTCGAATTTCCTCCTGTAAGTTCGAGATTAAAACCGAGTGTTGCTGTCGAATTTCCTCCTGGATTTGTCCGAGCAAACTCTTATGCTGCCAGTCTAATTTTCCCTGTATTTGGGAGAATAAACCGTAGTGCTGTTGTTGAAGTTCTCGTTGGATTTGCGGCAGCAAGTGATTGTATTGCTTTTGTAGATCTGGAAACCATTTTTGTAATAGCTCAATCAGATAAATTGATGTCTGGAGTGATGAGTTATCATTGAAAGTTTGTTCAGCAATTAGCTGTTCTAATAACCTCAGTTTCTCTTGAGAATCAGTATTGTTTTTGACTAATTGAGAGGTTATCTGTTCTAAGGAATCTAGCTTGGATTGCGATGAATTAGCATTTTCGCTGAGAAACCCCGCAATTTTCTCTAAGTCATCTATTCTTGACAGGGTGGTATCTAACTTGTCCAGTAATAGATCCTTAATAGCTTTAAATCTTTGAATTACCATGATATTTACCTTTGTCTATTCCTTATTAACTAAACGATTTGACCTTCAAGCAAGAAAAGATTTTTTCTCACAAAAAGAATATCTTTTTGGAAGAGAGTGCCATCGGACGGTAAGCGCCATTCTCCCACCTCGTCGTAATAGCGAAATCCCAATTCTGTCATAACTTCTAACATTTCGGTCAAAGTTTTAGTTTCTTCTTGGTATTTCCAAAGAGAAAGCTCGATAATACACACATCCACCTGTGACAAAAACTGTTTTGCTCCCTCGATAACTAGGTGTTCAGCAAACTGTACATCTAGCTTTAGAATTCCCCGTCCAGTAATCACTTTTTCTTGAGCGAGGGAATCTAAAGTGATCACATTTACCGTCACAGTTTCTGTCAGTTGGGAGGTCTTGACTTCGTAGATAGAGCTATTATAAAGATCAGCACTAACTTTCATAGTTTGCTGACCTATTTGATGAGAAACTAATGCTTCTACCGCTTCAAAGTTATCATGTAAGTCAATAAAATATTTTCGAGCTAATTTATCGTAGCGAGAAATTAAAGGGTCGATTAAAATAAATCGAGCTTGGGGATAAATTCTGTTAATAGCATCAGACCAAATTCCCGTGGAAGCACCAACATCCACCACAAAATTGGGTTGAAATCCCTTATCTTTTAAGCGTTTTAAAGCTTGATAGGGGGGAATAAAATCACGCCAGATGTCCCTAGGAGCCGGAGGTTCGAGATAATAGACAACTTCATTAGAGGAATAGGGCATTAATTTTTCAAATTTTAAATCCGTGGGTTGCCCTTGTTCTAAAGATTCCCAGAGCCATTTATCCATATCTTTAGCGGAAAATAACTCAGCAATATTGGCAGCATTTTGACGTAATTTTTTCTGGACATCAGGGAGAGATAGATGATTAACTACTTTTTGAAAATTCTCGGCCTTATAGTCACAGACAAATCCGACTTCAAATCGTTGAACAAAGCGTGCTGCTGCCGTTTCTGCATTACCTAAGACAAGGAAGGGAGTTTGAGAAGAAGCCAAGATGAAAGGTATTCTTGAAGGCAAACTAAGCCTCGCAATATTCTGAATATTATCACTTTCATCTAGTTTACCGGAAGGAATGACAGCAAAAGAGTAGTTTTTGAGTTTCTCCACTAACTCCGATTCTTTTAAGGGTGGATAAATAGTGATACCATCACTTTTTAATTCCTCTCGATCGAAAGTTAACCAGCGAGGATTATCATAGTTATTACAATACCAATCAATGCTAACTCCAGTTTTACGCACAGTTTCTCGAAAAATGTCGAGATATTTCTGGCTCCAGATATTACCAACCAATATGCCTCTATTTTCTCTCTTGGTTTCGCTGTCTAGGGGATTTTGAATTTTAACTATTTCCTTGGCAACCAGAGGAGGTAATAGCCAGAATTTTAAACCATATTGTTGTTCGTAAGCTCTCTTTAATTCTGGAGAAATAGCTAATCTTAGCACGGATTTTTCTAAGGTTTCTTTCATTAATTCTGGAGAAATTGGTCGATTGCCTTGAGTGTATAGATTATTATCATCCATGATATAAGTACACAAGGGAACATCAAACAATTCCTTAATGGCTATGGCTGCATAGAGTTCTTCGGGATGAAAAGGAACACAAATAACTCTTTGGGGGATGATACCCTGAAAAACAGATAGCATTTCTGTAAATATTTCTGCCCTTGATTTATCGGCAATTGATAAGCATCTGTTTAAACAACCAAATTCGTGTTCGCTATCGTAGTGATTAGCGCAGCGCAGAGAAAATATATTTTTGTCTTCACTAAAAATATTAATTAAAATTGTACCCGTTCCATGTCGTCTATTAACTTCATTCGGGGTAATAATAACATCAAGTTTTCCTAAATATTTTGGTTGAGATACAGTTTGATTATAGGGAAGTAGTTGATTGATATACAGACGGAGATTAACGTTGCTAGTTACAGTGTCATCAAGAAGATTAGCCATTGATTTTTTGAGAATTAATTTTTGTCTTTTAGGGCAAGAGAGGGGTTTACAGTGATACAAAAACTGGGCTCTTCGTTACTTGTTATGGTTCGATAGGGGGGCATAAATCGACTAAATCCTTATCTGGCAAAAGATTTAACTGATTAGCTCGCTCTAGATCAAAAACAATTGACAAAAATCGTCCAATGTCTTTCTCTATAAGGGTTCCATCTCTTATAACCCCCGTCCATTACATAACACAAACCGAAGAACCAAAAACTGCAACTGCCAAAAAGAAGTTGGTAAGTCTGTTCGTTCTACATTATTGCCTAGGTGATACCCGCGTGTCAATCGTCATGGGAAATTATTCCATCTCCGCAAACTTCTAAGCTTGGCGACAAATAAACCTATCGGTAGCTTGATTTATAACCTTGAAAACGACCGCTTAACTGCATCTTTTGTTTCCCCATCGGGAATTATCATCTTGCCTTGGCAGACTAGAACTGATGCACCACCCACAGAAACTTCCGTAATTTCACGGTTGTTTTTCTGAAACTTTAATTGTAAACTGCTGGGTCTGCCCATTTCCACTCCTTGGATTATCGTCCATTGATTCATCCCTTCCCTAGAAGATTCTAACCCCCCTAGGTAGCCCGCTAAAGCGGCCACAGCCGAACCGGTGGCGGGATCTTCCATAACTCCCAAACCGGGGGCAAACATTCGGCCATAAATACGAGATTGGGGTGATTCTGGGTCAAAACAGCAGACAAAAAGGGAATTAGCGGGGGATTGTCCCAATAATGATGACCAAAGACCTAAATTAACTCTGATTTTTGCTAAAATATCTCGATTTTTGACGGGGATGAATAAAAAAGCAAGGCCACAGGAAAAGGCGCGGGGGGGATAACCGGGTAAGAAATCGGCAACGCTGAGGGAAAGAATCGCCGCTAAATCATCGAGAGCATAAGTATCCGTCACTAATTCTGGCAATTGTGCCACTTTTAACTCACTATAGACCGGTTTTTCCCCCTCCATGCTAATTTTTACCGGTACTAAACCGACTCCTTCCTCCAGATAAATCGTGGTTTCTTGGTGGGGGGGAATAGCACCGATTAGGGCTAAAATATAGGCCGTGCCGACGGTAGGATGACCAGCAAAGGGTAATTCGGTACTGGGGGTAAAAATCAGGACTTTTTTAGTGCCTTGGGGTGTTTCTGGCGGAAAAACGAAGACTGTCTCCGAGAAGTTAAATTCGGCGGCGATTTTTTGCATCTGGGTGGGGTTTAATCCAGACGCTTCCGGAAAAACCGCCAGGGGATTACCGCCAAAAATGCGATCGCTAAAAACATCGGCGGTATAGTAGGAATAGGTAGGCACGCGGGGGATAGAGCAACAGTTATCGGAGAATTTTTTCATCTTACACCTATTTTCACCCCTGACCGTCCCGGTGGTCTGTCTAGGGATAAATGCTCCGTGTCAGTCCTGTTATTCTCTCTATTAAGAAATAATTAAAATACAGAGTTTTTCCTAAAGATAAGGTATATCTTGAATCGTCTCGGAGTCTCCTATGAGAGAAACCACAAAGACAAAAAGGACACAAAGATTGATCGCTCCTATATAAGTTAAACTCATAACACAAAGAATAAGAGAGCCTAACTACCATAGGCTCTACTGCTTATTCGGTTCTAATCTGGCTAATAAACTGACTAACTTATCTCTGACGGAATTGTGAGTGTATTCGTCTTCAGGGTGAGGTTTTTGATGGGGTTGTTGAAAATAGGGACGTTCTCCGTATAATTGTCCCCATTTCACATCGACTCGGTGTACTAACTCATAGAGTAATTCTTGATTGTCTAAAATTTCTTCTAGAATTAACTGTAAAGCTTGAACGGGATTATCTAAATTTTGACTGACTTTTGTTAATTCTTCATCAACGATAAGCTGTAAAATTATCTGCAAAGCTCCCGAAGAATCACCTAAATTAGCGGCAATAAATTGTTTAATCTCTGTGGTAACTTGCACCAATTTGGGGACGGGAGATTCCCCTTTGAGGAAATCCGCCCCCTCTTGAGCGATAAAATCTGCTAGGGTAAACGAGCGCCTTTCGATGATATCTTGGGAAAAATCCGGTTCTTCAGGGGTCATAAACTAAAAAGATTAGCGATAATAGACTCTAAGACTTATTGTGACATTTTTAGGAATATCTATGAGCATCGATCGCAGAGAGTTTCAGCAGCGTCGTCAGCAGGTAATGGAAAAAATCGGCCATGGAACCGCAATTTTTCGCAGTGCGCCCATGGCGGTCATGCACAATGACGTAGAATACACCTATCGTCAGGATAGTGACTTTTTTTACCTGACAGGATTTAATGAACCCGATGCGGTGGCGATTTTAGCACCCCATCACCCCGAACATCAGTTTATCCTGTTCGTACAGCCAAAGGACCCAGAAAAAGAAACTTGGACAGGCTATCTCCACGGTGTGGAAGGAGCAAAGGAGATTTTTGGTGCTGATGAGGCCTATTCTATCCAAGAATTGGAGGAAAAATTACCCCAATATCTCGAAAAAGCCGAACGAATTTATTATCATCTCGGACGGGACAAAACTTTTAATACAAACGTTCTTAATCACTGGCAAAAATTAATCGCCACTTTTCCCCGTCGCGGCACCGGACCGACTGCTTTAGAGGATACTAATTTTATTCTCCATCCTTTGCGCTTGCTGAAAACCGAGGCCGAATTGGACAATATTCGCCAAGCAACCGCTATTTCGGCCCAGGCACATAATCGGGCCAGAGAATTCACTAAAGTTGGTCACTATGAGTATCAAATTCAAGCGGAAATTGAGCATACTTTTCGCCTAGAAGGGGGTATGGGTCCTGCTTATCCTTCTATTGTCGCTAGTGGTGCTAATGCCTGTATTCTGCACTATATCAACAATGATCGCCAAGTACAAGAAAATGAGCTTTTATTAATTGATGCCGGTTGTGCCTACAATTACTATAACGGTGATATTACCCGCACTTTTCCCGTTAATGGTAAATTTACCCCCGAACAAAAAATTATCTATGAAATTGTCCTGGAAGCTCAATTAAAGGCGATTGAAGTGGTAAAAACCGGTAATCCTTATAATCTTTTTCATGACACAGCCGTCAGAACAATTGTGGAGGGATTAGTGGATTTAGGGCTATTGGTCGGCCCCATTGATGAGATAATTAAAGAGGAAAAATATAAGCCTTTTTATATGCACAGAACCGGTCATTGGTTAGGATTAGATGTCCATGATGCGGGAGGTTATAAAGTTAACGAAGAAACTTGGCAAACTTTGCAGCCTGGTCATGTTTTAACCGTGGAACCGGGGATTTATATCTCCCCCGATATTAAACCTGCTGAAGGACAGCCGGAAGTGCCAGAAAAATGGCGGGGTATCGGTATCCGTATCGAAGATGATGTGTTAGTTACTGCCACAGGAAATGAGGTTTTAACTGCAACAGTTCCCAAAAAAGTTGAGGATATCGAATCTAAGTAAAAAGCTCGGTGTTAAAACTTGTCAGATTCCCCCTAACCCTAGGGTTGATTCATAGTAGGGTTGATTCATGGTAGGGTTGATTCATGAATCAACCCTACCCCCCTTAAGGAGATTCAATTAAGTTTTTTCTGGAGATTATTATGGTTGTCACCAAAGAAAAATTATATACCTTTGCGGAATATTTAAATTATCGAGACTGCACGGATAATAAGTACGAATTATTTAACGGAGAATTAATTTCCATGCCTCCCGCTAGTGGCTTTCATGCTTTGATACTTAGATATATATTTAAGGTGTTAGAAAGGGAAATAGAGAGGCTACAATTAGACTGGCAAGTTATGCCCGCTACGGTGGGAATTCGCACCGATAAAGCTAAATCGAGAATTCCAGACTTAATGATTTTAACTGCTGAACAATGTCAAGAGATTAGAAATATGACCACAGCAGTGATTGAATTTCCTCCCCTGTTAGTTGTAGAAATTGTTAGCCCCGGTAATGCCGATGATGACTACCGTTATAAACGTTCAGAATACGCAGTGAGAGGCATTCCTGAATACTGGATTATCGATCATATTGCTCTAAAAATATCAGTTTTAACCCTGATTTCGGGATTTTATGAACTGGCAGAATTTAACAACGAAGATAGAATAATATCGGTAACATTTCCCGATTTAAAATTAACTCCTCAAATGGTCTTTGAATACTAAAATCTTGGCTGGAGGTTATCATGATTGCTACCCAACAAAAAATATATACCTTTACAGAATATTTAAATTATCAGGACTCCACAGATAATAAGTACGAATTATTTAACGGAGAATTAATTTCCATGCCTCCCGCTAGTGGCTTTCATGCCTTAATTCTTGCCTTTCTTTATGATTATTTAATAGCAGAAATTAAAAGATTAAATCTAACTTGGAAAGTTATGCCCGCTACGGTGGGAATTCGCACCGATAAAGCTAAATCGAGAATCCCAGACTTAATGATTTTAACTGCTGAACAATGTCAAGAGATTAGAAATATGACCACAGCAGTGATTGAATTTCCTCCCCTGTTAGTTGTAGAAATTGTTAGCCCGGGTAATGCCGATGATGACTACCGTTATAAACGTTCAGAATATGCGGTAAGAGGCATTCCTGAATACTGGATTATCGATCATATTGCTGTAAAAATATCAGTTTTAACCCTGATTTCGGGATTTTATGAACTGGCAGAATTTAATCAGGAAGATAGGATAATATCGGTGACATTTCCCGATTTACAATTAACTCCTCAAATGGTCTTTGCACAGTAGCATTATTAACGATTATGACTATCCCCTTAGAAATCCAACAACGTTGCCAACAACTAAAAACAGAACTACAAAGAGCCAGTTATGCTTATTATGTTCTTGATGATCCTTTTATACCCGATAGCGTTTATGATCAACTTTATCGGGAATTAGAAGACCTAGAAAAGCGTTATCCCCAATTAATCACCCCCGATAGTCCCACCCAAAGAGTCGGGGATAAAATCTCTAGTCAATTCGTTTCTGTCCGTCATAATATTCCCCTGTATAGTCTCGAAAATGCCTTTAACCTCGAAGAATTAAATAAATGGGGCAACCGTTGGCAAAGATATGTAAATGAAACCCAAGACACAGAATATGTGTGTGAATTAAAAATCGATGGTTCCGCGTTAGCTTTAACCTACGAAAACGGCTTTTTAGTCAGAGGTGTTACTAGAGGGGATGGAGTCACTGGCGAAGATATTACCCCCAATGTGCGGACAATTCGCTCTATTCCTTTACGCTTAAATATAGATAATCCCCCAGCAATTGTGGAAGTGCGCGGCGAAGCTTTTTTACCCCTCGATACCTTCGATAAAATCAATCAAGAAAGAGAAGAAAAAGGGGAATCTCTCTTTGCTAATCCCCGCAATGCGGCAGCGGGAACCCTACGACAACTAGATCCGAAAATAGTTGATAAAAGACGCTTACAATTTTTTGCCTATACCCTGCATTTAGACGATAACAATATCACTACTCAATGGCAATCCTTAGATAGATTAGAAACCATGGGATTTCTGGTTAATCCCCACCGTCAACTCTGTCCATCCCTGCAAGAAGTGGCGCAATACTATCAAGATTGGCAAGAAAAACGTCATCAATTAGCCTATATGACCGATGGTGTCGTAGTCAAAATCAACGATTTACAGCGACAAAATCGGTTAGGATTCACTCAAAAATTCCCCCGGTGGGCCATCGCTTTAAAATATCCTGCCGAAGAAGTCCCCACAGTAGTTAAAGATATTATCGTCAATGTGGGACGCACCGGTGCGGTTACACCCATGGCGGTGATGGAACCAGTACAGGTAGCAGGAACCACCGTACAAAGGGCTACTTTACATAATAGCGATCGAGTGGCCGAATTAGATATCCGCATCGGTGACACGGTAATTATCCGCAAAGCGGGGGAAATTATCCCAGAAGTGGTGAGAATCCTGCCCGAATTGCGTCCTCCCCAGACTTTCCCCTTCCAGATGCCCACTAATTGCCCTGAATGTCAATCTCCCCTAGTTCGTCCGGTGGGGGAAGCGGTGACGCGCTGTGTCAATAGTTCCTGTCCGGCGATTTTGCGGGGAAGTGTAGTACACTGGGCTAGTCGCGACGCTCTCGATATTCGGGGATTAGGGGAAAAAGTGGTGATTTTGCTGATTGAACAGGGATTAGTTACCGCCATTTCTGACCTCTACAGCCTCGAAAAAACGGAAATTGCCAAATTAGACCGAATGGGCGAGAAATCAGCCTTAAATTTGATTACAGCTATGGCTCAGAGCAAAAATCAAAGCTGGTCGAGGGTACTTTATGGGCTAGGAATTCGCTATGTGGGCAGCGTTAACGCCCAAATTCTCGCCGAAAGTTTTCGGACTGTGGAGGAGTTAGCTAACGCCAGCGTGACTAATTTAGCCTCTGTCTATGGTATCGGTGAAGAAATCGCTCAATCGGTCTATGATTGGTTTAGAATCGAGGCTAATCGGGATTTAGTCGCTAAATTACAGGCAGCGGGTTTACAATTTGCCGCAGCAGCAAAAACCACCACCACTAAAGCCACCTTAGCAGGGAAAACCTTTGTGATTACTGGCACTTTACCAACTCTCAAACGGGAGGAGGCCAAAGAATTAATCGAAAAAGCTGGGGGGAAAGTGACGGGTTCTGTCAGCAAAAAAACCGATTATTTAGTGCTAGGAGAAGCGGCGGGTTCTAAGCTAGAAAAAGCCCTAGAATTGGGCATTACTCAGCTAACCGAAGCACAATTACTCGAATTAATCAAGGCTTAAAAGCTTAAGATTGGAGCAAATCTGCCGAAGCATTAAGTAGAGTCTGCTGAAAAAGTTTTTCGTGGGGACAGGGTGTGGGGTGTGGGGTGTGGGGTGTAGGTTTTTACCGATTCTCATCTGGTCAATTACCTAATTTTCAGAGAAAAAGTACCTGAATTTTCCCCCCCTCACTCCCAGAACTGGCACTTTTTGAGGGGAAAAAAGTCCAAAAGTGTTATCCAACAAGGTTTTTAGATTTATTCAGCAAACCCTAAGTAGAGTCTGCGGCAAAAAGTTTTTCGGTGGGGGTAGGGTGTGGCCCCCCCAACCCCCCCGACATCGGGGGGGCAGGTGGGGTGTAGGGTTTTACCGATTTTCATCTGCCAGCCCTAATTAATCGGGTAAATAAAAGCTGATAACTAAAAAAACTGATAGCTGATAACCCGGGAGAAAATATAATTGTAGCTACCTACCCATTCCTGATTAATTGCTATGGCAGAAGAAACCACCACCCCCGCAACTCCGGCAGCAGAAGCAGCAAAACCGGCTCAACCTGCGGCTGCTAAAAAACCCAAGGAGCCTACCGTCGAGGAAAAACCCTTCGCTGAATTTATTGAGCAGCATTTTCAGCCCGCACTGGCGGCAGCCTTGCAAAAGCTCGGTATAAGTGATATAAAGCTGTCCTTTAAACAGGATAAAATTCCCGTCCAGGGCTTTTCTAGCTCTCCCTGTTGGCAGTTAACTGGCAATTGGCTCGAGGGAATGCGTCAATTTAGCATTTATTTTTTAGAAGAAGACATCAATGGCAAAAAAGCTTTTTCTCAAGCTGAGGGCGGTGCTCAACCTAGTACCCTTGAATCATTTATGATCGATGAAAGGAAAGTTAGTCTTGATTTACTGTTGTTTTACACCCTGCAACGGCTTAACGGTCAAAAGTGGTTGACTAGAAACTAAAATTGCTGAAGATTAGCGATCGAGAAGGGGGGTAAAATGAGTATAGACGACCACCGCTTATCGATCGCTAATAGTAATTATGCGTGTATTTGTACTACTTTTTAACGCAGGCACAGAAAACGAAGGTATCCACACCATTCAAATGGGAGCTATCAATAAGGTGTTGATGTTTGAATCGGAAGATGATGCCACCCGTTATGCTCTGCTGTTAGAGGCACAGGATTTTCCGACTCCCACGGTAGAGAAAATTGATTCGGAGGAAGTGGCAGAATTTTGTCGCGGCGCCGGCTATCAAGCGGAAATGATTGCAGCGGGTATGTTGGTAATTCCCCCCGAAAGCAATGCCGAGGAGTTGGATTGGCAAAAAGAGGAAGTCCCCCCCGCCGAGGAGGAGTTTTCCGAGATTCCCGATGCGGAGTTAGACAGCATCCGTCGTCGTCTAGAAGGACTTTTGTAATAAACCTCTTGTAAAAATCGAAAATTGTCCTGCTTGGTTAGGAGACAGGAGACATTAGCCAGTAGTCAGGAGTTCGGAGTCAGAAGACAGGACAATAAATCAATGTTATTCCCTGTTCCCTGTTCCCTGTTCCCTGACCACTGATAACTGATAACTGATAACTGAATATGACAACCGTGGGGGAATTGGGCGAAAATTTGGTGGCGGATTGGTTGCAATTACAGCAATGGCACATTCTCCAGCGTCGTTGGCGTACTGCTGGCGGTGAAATCGATTTAATCGTCTTGTCTAAATCTCAGGCGACTCTCGCTTTCGTCGAGGTGAAAACCCGCAGTGCTGGCAATTGGGATTTAGGGGGCAAATTAGCGATCAATGACCGTAAACAAGGGAAAATTTACCAAGCTGCCCAGATATTTCTTGCCTTTTATCCCCAATGGTCCGATTTAACCTGTCGTTTCGATGTGGCGTTAGTTAGTTGTCAAAAAAGTTCTCTATTAGCTTTACCTGAGTTTTCCCTTGATTATCCCTGTCAGCTACAGGCAGGTTATCAATTGCAGTTACAGGAATATCTCGTGGCGGTTTTCTAAAAACACAATAGGCCCGCCTAGGGAGGCGGGCTTCATCTTGTACAAACGATATGGACTCCTAAAAAATTGACGGACTCAATACAATAGAGGTTTACAGAACCCACAACAGTCTATCTGTCAACTATCAAGATTTCTCAGTTTACCGACTCAGGTGCTGATTACGGCTCACTCCATCTGTCCTATATCGAGCAACAGAGGCGAAACCATACTTTACTTTACAAACTTTGAGAATCTGCGTCCGATTTAGCTGTTGCGTTGAGCTAGAGCAGGTGGCACAGGCTCTAGGTCTTTTTGCCTGGAAGGAAGTTGAGTCGCTTCCTTTGTGCCTTATGTTTTTAAGATAACACGTTTGTCAGGACTCGATCGACCTTGTGATTAAAGTTTACACTTATTGATTTTTAGCAAAAATTGCCGTTACAAAACTATAGATAAGTGGCTGATAGATGTAGATAAGTAGGGTCTGCTGAAAAAGTTTTTCGTGGGGGTAGGGTGTGGGGTGTGGGGTGTAGGGTGTAGGGTTTTACCGATTTTGAGGTAGTCAGTTACCTAATTTTCAGGGAAAAAGTCCAGGGATTTTCCCTCCGATCACTCCAATGGTAGGCACTTTTTGAGGGAAAAAAAGTCTAAAAGCCTTATCCAACAAAGTTTTTAGATTTATTCAGCAAGCCCTAAGTAGTCGTGCAAAATTAATTTCCTAGTCGAGACTCCGAGACTCCGAGACTCCGAGACTCCGAGACTCCGAGACTCCGAGACAGCTATTAGGGATCGGATTTGAGTTTTCAGTTCACTGTTTCCTCACACCAGAAGTCTGACGGAGTAGTGGCTTAGATGTGTAATTAGGACTTGCTGAATAATGGTAAAACCCTTTGAAAATAAGGCTTTTGACCTGTTAAAATCTGATGTTAGTGCAAGAAAATAGGATTGGGACATTCAAAAACCTTGCATTATTCTCCTCGTAGTACATAAACTGGTACAAAAAAAGAGGGCAACAAAGCCTGAAACGACCGACTCCTGACTCCTGACTCCTGACTCCTGACTCCTACCCCCAGGAAAAACTTTTTCAGCAAACCCTAATTAATTGTGCTTAGATACTTAATTATAGCGGTTCTCGCATCTGTGCGGCACACTTAAACCTTTGCTGATTAAGCTGTTCAGGATCGGGAATGTACCTCTTGTGAATCAGAAACGCTATAAATTAAAAATAGATTTTAGGTTCGATCCCCCCTTTGTCCGGGGGTTGCTTCATAGTAGGGGTGATTCATGAATCAACCCTACCCTTAGTCCCCCCTTGATCAGGGTGGTGTCTGATAATTTTTAACGCCTACCTACTTAGGAGATGGCTTTTATTTATTCTCCCCCCGCAACGCGCACGAAGTGGTCTCCCCATCTCCCCACTTCCCCACACCCCACACCCCACACCCCACACCCCACACCCTGCCTCAATGTATTCTAAGATACAGTCTTGCGGGCGAGTGAGTGGAACGAACCACAGAGACACAAAGATCGATCACTACTATATAAGTTAAACTTATCACACAAAGAATAAGAGAGCCGATTATTTTTTGGGAATTTAGGATAACCTTTTTTACCTTTTATCATACCAAATCCGTTTTTAATAGTGTGATTAACTGCCAAGTTATGGATTGTTTCTCCCTGCTCCCCACCCCCTGCTCCCTGGTCTCCTGTACTTTTTAAACAGGATTTAGTATCACTATAAGTGGGAGAGAGTCACAAATATTGAGATGCACCCAAAAAATGAGTCTAAAACTTTACTTTTTGCGTCATGGCGAAACCACAGCCAGTCAAGCGGGTAGTTTTTGCGGTCGATTAGACTTGCAACTAACCCCGGCCGGCGATGAAATGGCCAAGGATTTCGCTCTTGTCTATCGAGATGTGCCTTGGACAGGGATCTATTCTAGTCCCCTCAAGCGCACCATGGCCACGGCCACCCCTTTAAGCGATCTCTTAGGTATTCCCATCCACAAACGGGAAGGATTAAAAGAGATTGCCTACGGCCAATGGGAGGGAAAAACCGCAGCCGAGGTTAATCGGGAGTTTCATGATGATTATGTGCGCTGGTTAGCAGATCCGGGCTGGAATTCTCCCACAGGGGGCGAAAAAGGCATCGATATCGCTCGCCGCAGTTCGGAAGTATTAGAGGAAATCGACCATAATCACGATGATGGCCATATTTTGATCGTTTCCCATAAAGCAACGATCCGAATCATGTTATGTTCTCTTTTAGGCATTGATATCGGCCGTTATCGCGATCGAATTGCCATGCCCGTGGCCTCGGTGACGATCGTCGAATTAGCCGAACACGGTCCCCTCTTTCAAGTCATGGGCGATCGCTCTCACCTCCGCAATGATCTACGCTGGCGAGCGGGAACCTAACCAGTCAAAAGTAACCAGGGAAGCCCCAGATTTGGTCTCCTGAAAAACTATGTGCTTGATGTTATATTTTCTAAGACACGGACAAACGGCCTATAGCAAAACGGGAGGATACTGTGGTACTCCAGAAAATGACCCCGGTTTGACTGCCGAAGGCATCGAAATGGCCGAGGAATTCGCCGATGTCTATCGTTCTTTACCTTGGCGCGCAGCCTACGTCAGTCCCCTACAAAGAGCTATTCAAACCGCTAAACCCCTCTGTGAAGCGGTGGGACTAAAATTAGAAATCCGGCAGGGATTACAAGAGATCGGTTATGGTCTTTGGGAAGGTATGCACCCCAACGATATTGATCGCCAATATCATGATCTCTATGTACGCTGGTTGACGGATCCGGCTTGGAATGCTCCCCCCAACGGAGAAAGGGGGATCGATATCGCCCGTCGTTCCGCGGCCGTTTTGGAGGAAATTGAACACACCCACAGTGATGGCAATATCCTGATTGTTTCCCACAAGGCCACCATCCGGATCATGCTCTGTAGTCTGATGGGTATCGATGTGGGCCGTTATCGCGATCGATTTGAAATGCCCGTGGCCGCCGTCAGTATCGTCGAATTAGGCAGTCGTGGCCCGCTTTTCCATGGCATCGGTTTACGTTCCCACCTCAGTGAGTACCTGCGTTCTCTCCCTTGCACCTAATCAGGAGGCAGGAGACAGGAGACAGGAGACAGGAGACAGCTTTTTTCTCCCCACACCCCACACCCCACACCCCACACCCCACTTCCCCATCTCCCCACTTCCCCACACCCCACACCCCACACCCCACACCCCACTTCCCCATCTCCCCACTTCCCCATCTCCCCACTTCCCCACACCCCACACCCCACACCCCACACCCCACACCCCACACCCCACACCCCACTTCCCCATCTCCCCACTTCCCCACTTCCCCACTTCCCATTTATGCCCAAAATCCATCACTTTGAGCTAT
Organism: Microcystis sp. LE18-22.4A; assembly: GCF_027531105.1. Lineage (NCBI taxonomy): Bacteria > Bacillati > Cyanobacteriota > Cyanophyceae > Chroococcales > Microcystaceae > Microcystis > Microcystis sp. LE18-22.4A. Next base: position 14,111 of record NZ_JAPZRB010000378.1, on the reverse strand, counting down.
TACCTTCCACTAATACTCAAGCTTGGCAATTATTAGAATCGGGGGAAAATCCGCCTTTTGTGGTGATTGCTAGTCAACAAAGTGCCGGGAGAGGACAATGGGGACGGGAGTGGATTTCTGAACCGGGAGGATTATATTTATCTTTGGCGTTAAATCTTGATTTAGAGGTGGATAAATCTGCCCATCTCGTTCTCGCTACAGTTTGGGGCATCGCTCATCACCTGAATTGTCAAGAAATACCCGTTAAAATCAAATGGCCGAACGATTTAGTCCTATTAGGGCGCAAACTAGGGGGAATTAACCTAGAAACCCGTATTCAGGGCCAAAACATCCCGCAAGCAGTAATCGGAGTGGGCATCAATTGGGCTAATCCCGTCCCCCCCACCGGCATTAATTTACAAGCTTTGGCCGGCAATAAAATCACCTCGATCGCTCAATTAACCGATGTCACCAGCGATGCTATCCTATACGGCTATGAATATTACTGTAATCACGGCATAAAAGCCTTATTAGCCTCCTACTTAGAACTTTTTGCCAATTTTGGTCAAAAGATAGTTTTCGAGGGCTATCAGGGCATAATAACAGGGGTAAGCGATCGAGGGGAATTAAAAGTTAAACTCACCTCGGACAATGCCAGTAGCGAAATCTATCTACCGGCGGGTAGGGTCAGTCTCGGCTATAATTGAGTCTAAATATTTTTTTGACTAAACTGTGAGAAGTGAGGCCGCCCTATGTATCCTTCATCGGTGATATTGAAACTTTTTCTCGGAAAATCCTTAAAAAAGAAGCTGAGTTTATGCAGTGGTCTCGGTTTAGTGATTAGCGGTCTGCTCACTCTTGCTCCCAATGCGATCGCTAATTCCGAAACTGGCAGCGAAACCCCGGTAGTGGAAAATGCCGCCCCGACTCTGAAAGCCCCCGTTATCAAAGAAAATACTAATCCCGCCCCCCGTCTGGCTATCCCTGAAAACCATCAAACCGATATGCCTACCCTTGCCCCCCGGGCCGGCGGTAAAAATAATTTTATCGATACCAGAAACTTTAACCCCCCCAGTTCCGTTGTCGTCACCGAGCGCCGCAGTGGTTGCCAAACCATCGCCCAAAATGGTCAACTGGTAGGAGGTAGCTGTAATCTGGCGGCCCGGGCCTCCCGTCGTCAGCCGGTCAGCACTGTGGCCAAACCCTTACCCCCGGTTAATCTGGCCCGGGTGCGTCTCAATCCTAATCCGGCCGTGCGGGTAGGACGGCAGCCCCGAAATCAGCCGGTTATCGCTAATAATTCCCTGCGTCGTTATGCCCCCACTCTCGTGGCTTCTAGCTCCCCGGTACGTCTGGCCGCCCCGACGGTGATTGCCAGTCAGGTGGTAGCCCTCAATCCCCCGGAATGGAATGGCGTAAAATTGGCTTTGGCCCCGGTGACTCGCGCAGAAGTGGAAGCAATCAGCGAAGCGACCACCTATGAGCGGGCCACCCGTTTAAGTCCCACGGATTCTAACCAAACTCAACGCACGGATTTACTCTTTCCCCTCGCCCTTCCCGCCCAAATTACCTCGGTTTTCGGGTGGCGAAATCATCCAGTCAGCGGGAATCGGGCCATGCACGCGGGTACTGATTTAGGCGCGGCGATGGGAACACCTGTATTAGCCGCCTACGCAGGGGAAGTGGCCACCGCCGACTGGTTAGGAGGTTACGGATTAACGGTGATTTTACGTCACCTCGATGGTAGTCAAGAATCTCGTTATGCCCACCTTTCGGAAATTACCGTCAAACCGGGAGAATGGGTGGAACAGGGGGCGGTTATCGGTCGTGTGGGTAGTACGGGACTTTCTACCGGTCCGCACCTACACTTTGAATGGCGACACCTAACCGAACAGGGTTGGACCGCCGTAGATGCCGGTTTACATCTAGAATTAGCCCTCGATAATCTGGTGCAGAGAATGCAAATGGCCGCAGCCACTGACTCTAATCAGAATTAATTGGTCTCGGCTGACAACCATAGCAGTTTTTGGAGCTTAAAAACGCATCGTTGAGCTTTTGCCCAATTGATGCGTTTTCCATACATTCGCAGTCTCAGTAATACCAAATCTGGTTATTAAAAACTGATTATTTATTCTCCGTTTTGCCTTTCCTCATAGTGTTAATATTCGCTAATCTCATCCAATTGGAAAGGCAAGATTTGAGAAAAAAAGTAGAAGTTAAGGAACGCGGAGCATTCGGTCTTCGATTTCTTGCCAGACGGTAGGGGAAATATTAATAGCCACTTTTTGGCAGTCGAGAATCAGGCGATTAATATAAAAATAATGCTTGTCTATTTCGCTAATTGCGTCGAGGGATAAATTAAGTAATTCAGGCGTTAAATTAAAAGCAGTATTCCACATTTTAAATAATTGATCAGCCAATTCTTCATGATGTTTTTTAGTTATTTTATCATCAGGAATAATTTGTTTTAAAGCTTCTAAATCAGCGATTAATTGGTAAAAATTAACCTTAGAAACAATTCGATACTGAGCCAATAAGTTAACTAACCGGACAGACCCATAAATGGAGATGGCGAAGATTTCGCGGTAGGCGTTGCCGTAGGCTCTGGCGATGACGTAGGCGGTGTTGTAGGAGCAGAGGCCGACGTAGGCGCAGGTACTGGTGAGGTTGACGGCGCCGAGATCGTGAATGAGGGGGTCGTTGGCACTGACGATGGCGTAGGCGTAGGCGTGGGCGTGGCAGTAGGCACTCGCTCTTCTTCCTACAGGTTTAATCGGACTATCAACAGAATCTTTAGTCATCTCATCTGCCCATTGCAAAATCGGCACTAATTTTTGACCGAGGGGCGTTGTAAGATAATTATGGGCTTCTTTCTCCATTGCTAATAACAATTTATCGGCTTTCCCTCGCATCAAACCCGCCACTAACAAAAAGACCTCTTGCCAACGAGTTTCTGTTACATAATTCTTAACTGTTTCTTCAATCAAATCATTGTCATAGATATACTGAGCCGTGAGGTATTCCTGAAGGGTTAAATGAGAAAAAGAATAGACATCTCTCGCCCGCTCTACTAAAATTACCTGTTCAATTTCAATGGTTTTTAATACTTTTTCTCCGTCCAGATGTTGCGGAGCATTTAAGTTTTGTTTAAGGTGATCTTTAATTTGCTTAACAACTTCTCCTTTTTCTAAAAAAAGTTTATCTGCTACAAAATTCTGATAAGCGACTTCAGATAGCAAAATTTCTTCTTGCTCAATACTGAGATTTTCATAAACTAAACCGCGATTAGGTAAACGTTTTTCGGCTGACCATGTTTCCAATAAAATTCGTAACGCATCTTGATAAAGGCGACTGCGATTTGTGGGAAAAGATTGATTTTTATCATAAACCAAACACAAAAAAGTCAACAATAACGGTGTATGGGCTAACTCTTTTGCACTTTTATACTCCTCCTTTTGCAATAGTTCCCAACAATTTTTAGCCGTCTCATTTTTGCGGTCTAATTCCGAACTAAACCAATGTTCAATAAAACTTTGAATTTGCTGATCATCAAATTCGACAATTTCAATATCGGTAAATCGTCGAAGATGAGTTCTAGCAGCAGTGCGACAGGAGAGAATAAAACGATTTTTATGATGCCTATCTACAAAATCTTTAATTTTCTCGATTACATTATAAACATTAGCTGTTGGCACCTCATCCAAACCATCTAATAAAATTAGTAATTCCCCTTTTTCTAGTTTATTGCTAATATTTTTTTCCACATTGGGAAAACCACAGATTTTAAACTCCTCTTCAATTAATGCCTGAATATTAATCTCGTTTTCTTTCAAGTTTTTCAACTCCAGTAAAACAGGTGTTAGAGAATGCTGATAACTGCCTTGCTTTCCTTTGAGAGCTTCTAGCCCAATTTTTCGCAAAAATGTAGATTTACCAATGCCAGGATCACCAAGTACCATTAAATATTGTTCTTGATTAGCCAAAAGTAAACCATCTTTTTTACCATCATCCCTAAAGTTAAATCGTCGCTGCTTACTCTCACGATATTTATTTTCTAAATTTTCATCATAATAATCCCTGACTAAATTACCCAAACATTTGACATTAACATAAATTGACTCCAAATCCATCGGCTTAGACATTTTTAAAACCTTAATCATGCCGTGCCGCTCCCAGTAACGTTGAGTATATTCCCGCAAAAAAAGATACTTTCCTTCTCTGATAAGCTGCCCGACATCTTTATTCAATAACTCATTTTTATTAATACCCTCCCACCCCGATTTAATCATTTGACCAATAAAATTATTAGTTAATGCCGTTACAATGGTTGTTTCAATTCCTGTCATAACTTAACCCCTGTAAATCCTCTGAAGCTTAGTATAAGCCAGAAAGCGGGTTTCTCATCAACCCAGAAAGCGGGTTTCTCATCAACAACCCAGAAAGCGGGTTTCTCATCAACCCAGAAACCCACTTTCTTTAAGAAAGCGGGTTTCTAATCTCTTAAGCCGCTAAACTGAGAATAGCTGCCTGTCTTGGCTCTCATTTCTCAGATTGTCAAATAATGCAAATTTATCTTGACTATAGTGCTACTACCCCCACTCATCCCCAAGTAATCGAGCGGGTTGCCACTATTCTCCAGCATCATTGGGGCAACCCCTCCAGTTTACACAGTTGGGGACAGGATAGGGCGACAGTCATCGAAATGGCCAGAGAACAGGTAGCAGGGTTAATTAATGCCAATTCAGACCAGATTATCTTCACTTCTGGCGGTACGGCTATCAAGCTAAAATTGATCAGCCCCCCGGTAAACCGCCCAAGGCTGGTTCTAATGTTAAGGAGAAAAAATAAAAATTCTTGGGTGGCTATTCCCCCTTTTTCCTGTTCTAACTGATAACTGATAACTGATCACCGATTACTGATAACTGAATATGGCTTATTCTCGCATTAAAAAACTAGCAAATTATCTACGTCCCCATTGGCAAATAGTAACTGGGGGGGTAGTTGCTCTGCTTATTGTTAATCTTTTGGGTGTTTATATACCGCTTTTAATCCGGGATAGCATCGATGATTTGAGTAAATCCTTTGACTTTCAAAAAATCATTTATTATCTGATTTTAATTGTCGCTTTAGCCTCGATTATGTGGTTTATACGCATGATTTCCAGAGTATTGTTATTCGGGATCGGTCGTCAGGTAGAGTTCGAGCTTAAACAAAAAATCTTTCAGCATTTATTAACCCTTGAACCTGCCTATTTTTCTCGGCAAACTTCAGGAGATTTAATCAACCGTGCCACTAGCGATGTGGATAATATCCGTCGTCTGGTGGGTTTTGCTTTGCTCAGTTTGGCTAATACTTTTTTTGCCTATGGGTTAACTTTGCCTGTAATGTTAGCGATTCATATTCCCCTTTCAATCGCCGCTATTTCTGTCTATCCTTTGATGTTAATTGCGGTGCAGTTATTTAGTGGTCGTCTGCAGCGGCAACAGAAAAAAGTACAAGAAAAACTCTCGCATCTGAGCGATTTAATTCAAGAGGATATGAGTGGTATTACTCTGATTAAAATTTATGCCCAAGAAGGTAACGAGCGCCTAGCATTTAAGCAAAGAAATCGCAAATTACTACAGGCTAATTTAGATTTAGTCCAGACTCGTAATTTTCTTTTTCCCCTGATTGAAGCTTTGGCCTATGTCAGTTTATTGGCGTTGCTTGCTCTCGGTACTAGACAAATTATAGCGGGTAATATCACCATTGGGGACTTTATTGCTCTGTTAATTTTGGCAGAAAGATTAGTTTTTCCCACTGCTTTATTAGGTTTCACTATTACTGCCTACCAACAGGGAGAAGTGAGTATAGATCGCCTGGAAACTATCCTATTAGCCGAGGCTAAAATTAAAGACAATGCCGATTGTATTCACTTAAAAAATATTCAAGGAAAAATTACCGCCAAAGCCTTGACTTTTTTCTATCCTGATGCTAAGGAACCCGCCTTAAAATCTCTTTCTTTTACCATTAATCCGGGGGAAACGGTAGCGGTCGTCGGTGCGATCAGATCGGGAAAATCTACCCTTGCTAACGCTATTCCCCGTCTTTTGAATATTGCTGAGGGACAGTTATTTATTGATGATCAAGATGTCACTCAAATTGCCCTGGAAGAGCTGCGAAAAGCGATCGCTTATGTTCCCCAAGAAAGTTTTTTATTTAGTACCACTATTGAAGATAATATCCGTTATGGCGATCCGCTGCTGAATTTTTCGGCAGTGGAATCGGCGGCCAAACAAGCGAGAATTCAGGAGGAAATCGAGAATTTCCCGCAAAAATACGGAACTTTAGTGGGAGAACGTGGGATTACTCTTTCCGGTGGTCAACGTCAACGGGCCTCTTTAGCGCGCGCTTTAGCCATCCAAGCACCGATTTTAATCCTTGATGATGCCCTATCTAGCGTCGATAATCAAACGGCTACAGCTATTTTGGAAAATATCAGCCAAGAAAGCCAAAAAACCGTGATTTTTATCTCCCATCAATTATCGGCCGCTGCCACTGCCGATCGCATTTTTGTCATGGATCGCGGAGAAATTGTCCAGATAGGAACCCACGAGGAGTTAATCGCAGTCCCCGGAGTCTATCAAAATCTCTGGCAACAGCAGCAGTTAGAGTCTAAGGTTTTACATTAGCCGATAAAATAGGGAATCTGCCAGTTATTGCCGGTTAAGCTGTGGACTATCTCAATTACTCCTTAAGACCGTTTAAATGCAGCACAGCAGTTATCTTTTAGCGACAATGAACAAGAATCAACTTTTAAGCGAACCTTTTTTACAATTACCCACCGAAACATCAGTACAAGTGATTTGGTTTACGGAATTTTTTGGCACTCGTCATCAGGTGCGCTACGGGGAAAAACTAGAGAAAATTGCCCTCGCTCGCACTAGCAAATTAACTAGAGTTAGAGAAGATGCAAAATCGAGAACCGTTGAAGCTTATCAATCTTTAACCGCTCGAGAAATCTGGCGACATCAGGCCGAAATTACTGATTTAAATCCCGGGGAAAGGATTCCCTATCAAGTCACCAGTTTTCAGGAAAATACAGCGATTAGAAGTGATATTTATACCCTTACCCCAAGACCCAAAAAAGGAACTAATCTCAAAATTCTGCTCACTTCCGATCATCAATTAATGCCCATGACTGCCGCTAATTTACAAAAAGTTAGCGAAACTATTGGACAGGTAGATGCAGTTTTTTTAGCAGGAGATTTAGTTAATATACCCGATCGAGCTTCCGAATGGTTTGATGATATTCGCGGTGGGGCATTCTTTCCCTGTTTACAAGGTCGTGCCAATTATACTCTTACAAAGAATGGTATTCAGACTATTTATAAAGGGGGAGAAATTATTCAAAATGCGCCCTTATTTCCTGCTATTGGTAATCATGAAGTTATGGGCAGATTTTCTACTTCTATAGGTTTAAATGAACAGTTTGAAGATGCTATTCCTCAGTTTATTGCTAAACAACTAGCAGAGGAGACAGCAGTAATTAATGAAACCTGGTTAAAAAATAATGCTTTCAACACAGAAACCTACGAAGAAATTTTTTCTTTGCCTCAAAATAAATATTATTCTCTAACCTTTGGCGATATTCGTTTAGTGGTTTTATATGTTACTAATATCTGGAGAAATCCCAATTTAGAACCCAGTGCAACGGGAAGATATTACGAAAATCAAAGAGATTTAGATAGACCCGACCGCTGGGGTTACGGTCAGCATATTTTTGAGCCAATTGCTCAGGGTAGTCCTCAATATCAATGGTTAGAAAAAGAGTTAAATAGTCGAGAATTTCAAGAGGCTAAATATAAAGTAGTTATGTTTCATCATCCTCCCCATACCCTAGGGGTCAATATCGTTCCACCCTACACCAATCCCGTGCCGAAAATTCAACGGGATACCACGGGAAAAGTTACATCAGTACGTTATGATTATCCCCAAGAAAATGATTATATTATTCGTGATCTAATTCCCTTATTAGAATCAGCCAAGGTTAATTTGGTTTTTTATGGTCATTCTCATTTATGGAATCGTTTTCTTGGTCCTAAGGGTATGAATTTTCTCGAATCTTCTAACGTTGGCAATAGTTATAGTGCTTATTTAGGTGATAAAAAACGTCCTGTACCCCTCGATAGAAATTATGCAGCCATCGGTAATCCTAATGGATTACAAGCAATTATCCCGAATATTGCTCCTCTAGTGGATTGGGTTAATCAACCTTTACCCTATATTGCCAGTAATGATCTGACGGTTTTTAGCATTTTAGATACAGAAAAAGGAACCGTGAGCAGTTATCGTTTTGATACTCGTTATCCTGACTCCGAGGTAATTAAATTTGATGAATTTGACCTTTTTAGCATAGGTGAAGTATAATAAAATTAAAAAGTGCTGGTTAAATAGATTATCTTGGGGTTAATTGTATGACTACTGTTACTAGCAATGATATTCAAGAATTGAAAGACTTACTCTCGGCAATGCGACAGGAAAACCGCGAGCAGATGATTTCCCTGCGAGAAGAAACCCGCGAGTAAATGATTTCCCTGCGAGAAGAAACCCGCGAGCAAATAAGTTCCCTGCGAGCAGAAACCCGCGAGCAAATTGATACGCTAAAGGAAGATAATCGCCAACAACTAGAAACCCTGAGAGAAGAAAATAACAAGCAATTTGTTAACCTACACAAAGAAATCACGGAAGTGAAAATTATAACGGCTAAAATTGAAGGAACAATTCAATCCCAAGCAGTATTAACCCCAAAAATTCCCGATTTAATCGAGAAAGTTGGGGAATTAAAAAACTGGAAACAAATAGCTATTGTCGCTATCACTGCTTTTACCAGTGCCACAATTACTTGGTTTATTCGAGGAGGAAATTTGAAACCTTAAAGTCTGGCATTTTTCTCAATTCCTAATTGGGGTTTGCTGAATAATGGTAAAACCCTTTTAAAATAAGGCTTTTGACCTGTTAAAATCCGATGTTCATGCTGCGAAAATCGGATTGGGACCCTCAAAAACCTTGCATTATCCTTCTTGTAGTACATAAACTGGTACGAAAAGAGAGGGCAACAAAGCCTGAAACGACCGGCTACTGACTCGGAGACTCCTGACTCGGAGACTCCTAACCCCACCAACAAACTTTTTGCCGCAAACCCTAAATACTGTCTGAACCCATTTTTTTGCGCTTCGCTCTTGAAGCAGTTGTCAAAATGTCCACACCATCGGTGAAAGCAGGGAGGCATCGCGACTGGGGTTGTCTCTTTCATCGCTGCTCTCTCAACGTCAAGTGCTTATTCTATAACGATTATACTCTATTATACTCTTGTTGATCGTTTAAGTCCCACTAGGATAAATTGATCTCTAATAACCCCGGTGGTGGCGCGATCTCGATGCGTGCCGCTTTCAGATCCACCAGTGGAACAATTTCTTTGACGAAGGGTACCAAGGCCCTGGCCTCTGAGTCGGAGGATGGACTTTTTTTCTTGACAGAGGCGAGATTTGCTTCTAGTTGCACTGCTAAAATGTCATTACCCGCCCAGAAAATATCTACCACAACCCCGATTTTTTCTCCTGTAAGGTGATGATAAACCTCTAAGTTTACTAGCTCACTAACATGATATTCATCCGCTTTTAGGCGAGGTTTTTCTAGTTTATTCGCCCATAATTTATATCCGCGCAAAGCTTCGGCTTGTTCCCGATTTTCAACCCCCTCTAACTTGATAACATAAACATTTTTGCCCGGTAGCTCACGTCCCCTGAGCAGAGTAATTTCTCGGATTTCTCCCCCCTGGGGTCCTTGTATTCCCCTCATCCCTCGCTTCTGAAAACGTTCGGGAAAATCTGATACCGATAAAACTCGCAATTCTCCCTCCAGTCCCTGGGGTGCTACTATTGTCCCAATTTCTAGCCAATTTTCTTCCATTGTCTCGATATTTTTTGCTATAGCTTTCCCTAGTATATAGCCTTTTTTGTCTCGCTCCTAGATTTTAAAAGTCTTGGTAAGGTAAAATTTTTAGTTGACCTCTACTCCTGACCATTTTTTGACTTTTTACTGGTGACTTTTTACTGAATTATGACTATTTGGCAAGCGGATTTTTATAAATCTTCATCTTCTTCCCCTCTTGGCACAGTCTGGCAATTGTTAATTTCCGATCCTCTCGGTCATCTTATCTATGAAAATTCCTGTCCCCAATCCCAAGCTAATAGCGACTGGTTAACCCAACAGTTACAGCAAGCTTGTCAAGTCTCCTCCCCAGAAATTATCCAAGTTTTTCGCCCCCAATGCGCCAATTTATTTCTCCTCGCTGGTCAGAATTTACAGATCAAAATCGAGTTAACCCGTCACGTTAACGCCCTGAAAAAACAGCTAGAATTGCGGCAAATCCCCATAAATATCGACTCTCCTCCACCACAACCCGTACCCGACCAATTTTTAGGTCAAGAGTGGCGTTTTGCTCGCTTTCCCGCCGTTGATTTAGTTAACTTTTTTGGCGATCGCCGAATACCGATTCTTTCCCTACCAGAGGCCTTTTACCCTTTAAAACTAGGTTTAGCCTCCACTTTAATGATCCCCGGTGTGGTTATTACCGGTGGTAAAAAATCTCTGGCGATCGCTCGTTGGTTAGGGGAAATTAACCCAGTATTTATCGATCATATTCCCACAGAAACGGGGCGATCGGGCGGTTTAGTCTTGGAATCGGGTCTAAATGAGCGTTGGATTTTCCTGACCTACGAAGATGAAGAAGTGGCCCAGGCAGCCAATGCTTATCAAGCAACCAAAGAGGAAAGCCAAGGTTTGCACTTTCTTCTCATACAACCAGACGATTCCAGTCGCACTTTTACCGGCTTTTGGCTACTGAAACAAGTTTAACCCCCAAGCTGTCCCCAAGAGGCAAAGAATACCGGCTAAACCCGCTAAAGGTTGGTTATAGATACCTTTAACCCAAGCTAACCCAGAATCGCTGTAAGACATCAATTCGGCACTGTCTAGCAAGGCCAATCCCCATACCCAACCGCCATGAAGTCCCCAAGCTAATCCTAAACTACCATGATCGATCGCCCGCGCCCAGACCAGAACCATCCCCATCAGAAATAAACCGGGTAGTTGCGGCAGCGTTTGCTGACGGTCCCAAAGCAGGTGCAGCAGGGCAAAAATTAGGCTAGAAATGGCTCCCGCCACCCAAAAACCGTATTCTTGGCTTAATTGGCTCAAAAAGATGCCCCGAAAGATTAATTCCTCGGTAATACCCACCCAGAGGGCCACTATCAACAGGGGTAAACTCAAGGAAAAAGCGCGAGTTAGATTTTTGGGCTGCCAATGTACCCATGTCAAAATCCCCTCTAGGAAAAAAATTATCCCTAATCCCACCACTGCCAGGATTAATCCTTTAGTTAGGGAGATAAATAGGGAAAATGACCAAATTAATCCGTAATTATGGAGGCTGCTCCCCTCTATCTTTAATAATCCCCAGATAACTAAGGGAGCCAAGACGTAAAGAGAGGCCACCAGTGGCAATTTTTGGTCAGGTTTTGTCCCTTGCAGCGGTTGCCATCCCAAACGACTCCCTAAAACAATGGCAATGGGCAGCCAGAGAATTAACCAGACTAACAGGAAAATAATAATTTTTATTAAGGCAGCAATGTCCATTGTCAATTAGGGGTGTGGGGTGTAGGGTGTGGGGTGTGGGGTGTAGGGTGTGGGGTGTGGGAAGAATAAACAAAAATAATCTCCTGAATACTAACTCGGAGTCTCCTGTCTCCTAACACCCATAAAACCAACCCCCTAGGCATAGGATAACTGTGGAACTTTGCGCTGGTAAAGCCTAGCTCCAACAAAAATCCATCCCTAGGGGGTTGCGAAAAAGAAGAAAAAGTGCTTAAGGAAAACCCCTCAAGTTGATAAAAGAGGCGGTCAGGGGTTAGAATTAGGGGTAAGAATCTATATTGTCTTTTTGGTCGGTCTTGTCAAAACTAGCCCTTTTGACTGCCGATTTTTTTTATCCTTATCCCTACTCCGTAACCTATTTAAGCTTCTACCGATTCTTCTGATTCCGTTTGTTTGAGGTGGATGTGCTTGTAGCCAAGTTTGATTTCAAATTCATCGCCGGGCTGCAAGTTCATTTGTTCGGTATAGGTGGAACCGATGACGATTTGACCATTTTTGTGGACACTAACCCGGAAAGTGGGTTCGCGGCCGCGGCCATCTTTAGTGCCTTCGGGATCGAGAGGAACCCCTTTTGCACCCAAAACAGCATCGTAAAAGTCGGTTAAATTGACCCGAACTTGACCATCTTTACTTTGGGAGTAGTAACCACAACGTTTTGCCGTTTCGCGACGGGGTAAGTGGGCCAACTCTTTGACTTTTTGAAGTAGAGCTTTCCCTGTTAGGGGAGTAGGAGAGATATCATTCATGGTACTTTTAAATGTCCCTTGATTTTTGACTGACTGTCAATTAAGTTTACACTGACGAATTGATCATACCAAAAATCTTGCCAAAAATGTCTAGAGGGGAATAATAAATTTTTTAAAACTGATGGTTCTGTGATGACAATCGTGCTAAGAAGACCCCAGACTAGGTAGTAAGTGTAAACCTTGTGGGGGAGAGGAAATTTTGGGTCAAGACTCTCGCAATTTTTGGTCGAGTGCGAGGAAAACAGGGGGGAGAAAGTGAGGACATAAAACCGATCAAGCTATACCTAGCAAGGAATTGAGAAACTATACTTCTGGTTGGAGTTGGCAAAAAACTAATGACCCAGAGCAGTAAATCCGGGGGGATTAAACTGTTTTCGAGCGACTTGCCCATCTATGATTAGGTCTAGATACCCACCCCTTGGCTGAACCGACCGGGGAAAATCTTAAGGATTAATTACCATTACTAGCTCCCCTTTGGCCCGTTAACATCGATTATCCTGAGTATTAGGAGTCCCTCATCCCCGTGCCGAGTATGGAAGTTTCTTTTAAAATTCTGCGTCAACGACCCAACGACACCCCCTACCTAGAAAATTTTACCCTAGAGGTGGAGGCGGGAAATACAATTCTCGACTGCCTTAATCGCATCAAATGGGAACTTGATGGAACTTTGGCCTTTCGTAAAAATTGCCGCAATACAATTTGTGGCAGCTGTGCGATGAAAATTAACGGTCGTTCGGCCTTGGCTTGTCAAAAAAATATCGCCAGTGAATTAAACCATTGTAGCCAAAAAGATGCCGGAGAAATTCCCGAAATCACGATCGCCCCTCTGGGTAATTTACCGATTATCCGGGATTTAATCGTCAATATGCAACCGTTTTGGGAGGATTTAGAAAAGGTTGAACCTTATATTAGTAGTCAAGCGCGCACCATTCCCGAACGAGAATTTCTGCAAACTCCAGAAGAAAGAGCCAATCTCAATCAGATGGGTAACTGCATTATGTGCGGGGGCTGTTATTCGGAATGTAATGCCAAGCAAGTGAATCCCGATTTTGTCGGTCCCCACGCTTTAGCAAAAGCGCAGCGCACCCTAGCAGATTCCCGCGATGGTAATCAAGAAGGTCGCCTAGAACTTTATCATCAAGGCACCGCAGGGGTTTGGGGGTGTACGCGCTGCTATTTCTGTAATGCGGTTTGTCCCATGGAAGTGGCTCCCATGGATCAGATTAGTAAAATTAAACAGGAAATACTCGCTCGCAAGTCGGACGATAGTAGTCGTCCCATTCGTCACCGGAAAGTTTTAGTGGAATTAGTCAAAGCAGGGGGATGGGTTGATGAACGCAAATTCGGCCTCTATGTGGTGGGCAATTATTGGCGCGATTTACAGGGTTTATTAAGTATTGCCCCCTTGGGATTGCGGATGATTGCTAAGGGTAAATTTCCCACTTCCTTTGAAGCTTCCGAGGGAACCGAGGAGGTGAGAGGTTTAATTACTGCCATTCAAAATTCTCGCTCTTGATCACTCTCGATAGTTAGAGCAATTTTCAGATGTATTTTGACATCCTCGCCGCCGTAAAACGGACGGCGATTCCCAAACCTCACGATTTGGGTTTCTGCTTCTTTCCCGAAGGATTTTTCGCACCTGCCTTAACAGATTTACTCTGTTCTGGTCTTATGGTCGCTCTACAGACTGAC
>NZ_JAPZRB010000480.1:0-1069 GCF_027531105.1 Microcystis sp. LE18-22.4A | reverse complement strand
TTTTGCTAATAAACATAGCAAAATTATAGATGATTTCCTGACCTAAGATCACATTTTATTCTTTTTTCCACTTCAATCTAAGAATTGAGAAAAAAGCAAAACCTTATATTATACCATAAAAAAATTATGCAAGAGGTCTATAGCTTGGTTTGGTAATCGCAATCCAATGGGTAGTGGATTGTTTCAGCTAATTTGGTGTATTAGAAAAATGCTATAAATTCTATAATCTAAGATTTTAAGCCGAAATCTATTGCCCTATTTTAGTTGAAACAGTCCAGTAGGATGCATTATTAGCTTGTATTGACATACCCCACGTCCGTTTACGGCGTGGGGTATGTCAACCAACTCCCTCAAAACCAAGATTAAATGCAGCAGGATAGACGTTGGATAGATTTTCTAGATTGCCGTGAGTGAAAGCGTCTATATTGAAACCAGTGTTATTGGTTATCTGACAGCCAGATCGATCAAAAACTTGATTATTGCGGGGAATATCGAAACAACACGAGACTGGTGGCAAAATCGCCGTAATGATTTTGTTCTCTATATTTCACAGGTTGTTTTGGATGAAGTAGCCAAAGGAGATGCTGAGATTGCTTTGAAACGATTGGAAATTCTCAATGAACGAATCCGCGTCAGTCCCCACCCTCAGCAACGCGGGGTGGGGAAGGAAAGCGCGGCAATTGAGGGGTTCGATGCCCCGAAAATTGCCAATTAGAGATTTTTGGGTAAAGGTAGTCGCTTAATGTAGTCCCTGATGACCTCTGATTTTGAATAGCCTTTTAACTTGGCATAAGTTTCTAGTCTTTCCATTTCTTCCTCTGTTAGTCGAATATTTATCTGCGTTGCTCTTGTCATCTTGTGTAGTTGATTGCTATACTAAGAGTATAACTTCAACAGGTCGATAAGTTATGGCTATCAAGAGAATTACTGGCTCTTCTAGGTTCTGTGTGAGCATGGTATAATAGTAACACAGAACAGGAGGTGGGTTATGTGGATAAATTTTGATCAACTCCTCGATTTACCAAATGTAACAGTGGTCAATTATCAAAAAATTGCTCAGACAATTTTC
>NZ_JAPZRB010000358.1:0-5936 GCF_027531105.1 Microcystis sp. LE18-22.4A | reverse complement strand
GTCCTAATTGCTTCATCTAGTCTTTGGTATTGTTCTGGTGTCCCGTTTTTTAACTTGGCTTCTACGACTAGCATTGATTAATCCTCGACCCTGGATAAATTAAGTATAACACAGTTTACCTACAAATGGTAGAATTAAAATCGTGCTTCGCGGTTGATATTCTGGTCGGATTTCATCCCCCGCAAAGGTTGATGTCTTGTCGAAAAATTTAGCGGGGGCATTCATCCGACATTTTAGGTAATATTCTTTAATTATGAACGATTTTATCAACTCTCAAGCCGTTAATCTCGATTCGGCAGTAATTCCCATCGCACCGACCGGTTTTAAATCGGGTTTTATTGGCATTATTGGTCGTCCTAATGTGGGCAAATCTACCCTGATGAATCAATTAGTGGGAGAAAAAATCGCCATTACTTCTCCCATCGCTCAAACTACCCGCAACCGTTTACGCGGCATTGTCACCAGCGAGCGCGCCCAGATGATTTTTGTCGATACCCCCGGCATTCACAAGCCTCATCACGAATTAGGCAAAGTTTTAGTTAAAAATGCTGAAAACGCCATAAATTCTGTAGATTTAGTTTTATTTGTTGTCGATAGTAGCAATTTTTTGGGTAGTGGCGATCGCTATATCGCCGATTTACTGACTAAAAACCAAACTCCCACGATTTTAGGGCTAAATAAAGCCGATCAGCAACCGGAAGACCCGGAGCCTATCGACGATAGTTATCGCACCTTAGCGGCGGAAAATAACTGGCCTCTGCTCAAGTTTTCGGCACTGGAGGGGACGGGAATCGAAGAACTGCAAAATCTGTTAACTGATTCCCTCGAAGTCGGTCCCTATTACTATCCCCCCGATTTAGTCACCGATCAACCGGAAAGGTTTATTATGGGCGAATTAATCCGCGAACAGATTTTACGGCAAACCCGTCAGGAAATTCCCCATTCTGTGGCAGTGGTGATTGAACGCGTCGAGGAAACTCCCGCTTTAACCAAGGTTTTTGCCGCCATTAACGTGGAACGAGATTCCCAAAAAGGGATCGTCATCGGTAAAAATGGCAGTATGTTAAAAGCGATCGGCTCTTCCGCTCGATCGGCTATTCAAAAGTTAATCGCCGGGGAGGTATATTTAAAATTATTTGTGAAGGTAGAACCAAAATGGCGACAATCTCGCTCACTTTTAGCAGAATTTGGCTATCGCACCGAGGAGTGAATTGGGGTGTGGGGTGTAGGGTGTGGGGTGTAGGGTGTAGGGTGTAGGGTGTAGGGTGTGGGGTGTAGGGTGTGGGGAGAAGGAAGAATAAATAAAAATAATCTCCTGAAGACTGAAGACTGATAATTTTCATTTTTGTAGTAGAATGGAGAGCCACTAATAACCGATTTCTGGAATAATGACCGATATTAAAACCCTAATTAAACAGGTACACCAAGAGGCAAAAAAAGAGGATTTTCCCATCGATACCCTAATTTACCAAGAGGCCAAAAAAGACCCCCTTGAACCAGTTTTGTATGCAGGTAATCTGGCTAGTCAGTTATGCTTTTTTGGGCGGGATTTAGGACGAGATGAAGTGTATGCAGGACAACCTTTGATCGGGGCTGCCGGTAGAATGGTGAGAGAGGGATTTTTTCAAGCTTGGCAGGGGAGAAAATCCCACGATCGTCAAGAGTTATTATCGGTGTGCGATCGAATTTTCTTAACTAATACAGTTCCCTACAAACCTCCTGGTAATAAAGCTTATTCTGGGGAAGTGAAAGATCGTTTTCGTCCATTTATAGAAAAACTGCTAGTTTTTTATTGGCAAGGTGATCATATCATTCCCCTTGGCACGGAAGCTTTTAAATGGTTTGAACCCTACGGTAAACCCAGAGAAGTAGATAAATTCTATCTTGATAAAGAACGCTTTACCAAAAAACTGCTAGTTACCCTTACCGCTACCGATGAAGATGGATTAAAACAGCAAAAGAAAGTGACTTTATTGCCTCTCCCCCATCCCTCTCCTCTCAATCAAAGATACTATGCTCTTTTTCCTGATTTATTACAAAAAAGATTAACTGAATTTGCCTTTTAACTAATGAGAATTTACGGCAATCGTCCCATAAAAACCCTAGCAGGACAATTAACCCGTCCGACGACAGCAAGGGTGCGAGAAGCTTTATTTAATATCTGGCAACAGAAATTATCCGGCTGTCGTTGGTTGGATCTTTGTGCGGGTAATGGTTCCATGGGTGCGGAAGCTTTATGTCGAGGTGCGAGTCTAGTAATCGGAATTGAACAATCAGGACGCGCTGGCGAAATTATCAAGGAAAATTGGCGCAATTTAGCAACTTCTCCCCAGCAATTCCAAGTAATTCGGGGGGATGTACTGACAAAGTTAGCCACTTTAGCGGGGAAAAGTTTTGATTTAATTTATTTTGACCCTCCCTACGAAAGCGGTTTATATTTACCGGTACTAACTGCCATCTCTCAATTTAATTTATTAGATTCTCTGGGGGAAATTGCCGTGGAACATAATCCCAAATCTTGGCAAGCAATTAATCTAGAAGGTTTAACCATTTGTCGTCAGAAACGCTACGGCAATACCACCTTAACTTTTTATCAAAAAGCAGTTATCTCCTGACCACTGACTTGAAAGAGGGTGTAGGGTGTGGGGTGTGGGGTGTGGGGTGTGGGGTGATGGGGAAGTGGGGTGATGGGGAAGTGGGGTGTGGGGTGTGGGGTGTGGGGTGTAGGGTGTGGGGTGTGGGGAAAAGGAAGAATAAATAAAAATAATCTCCTGACTCCTGCCGATCGCCGGAAATGGTCAATTTTATTTGGCAGCCTAGAAAAATTATTATTTCTCAACAAAATCACATAATTTGTCACTTTTCTTGACAATCATCTTGAGTAAAGCGAGAAACTTTCTGGCAACCGCAGTTAATCGCCCCCCTTTTTAGGCTATTTAAAGAAAAATTAGGGTTTATTTCGATAAAATTAGCAGTAAATAGCCTATAGCCTCCTAAAAAACTTAAATCCCTTCTCCTAGTCCTTTTTTTGACCTAAAACTACCCCGAAGTTTCCTGACACGGCAGCCGAACTCTCTCCCCTTAACCCTTGCTGCTCCCCAGATTATCCCCTAATTTTTGTATAAATTTATACCCGACAAAATAAGTCGGGTATATTTGACACCAAGATTTTGCGGGTGATAGGATGCTTGTAGATTCAGTTGACGGCAAGACAGGAAAATCATGACCCTAGCGACAAACATCGAAACCTCAAAATTCATCCCCACCTTTACCCGCTTGGTTTCTAAGGAAGGAGGGACTTCTTACCCCCTGAAAGCGCTGAATATCTGCGAAGAAACCTTTGCCCCCCTGGAAGTGGACTACGATTACGACCTCATCCGTCGCACTGTCACCAGAGAAAGCATTCAAGCAGGTCCCAATTCCATCTGGCGCTATCGTTCCTTTTTGCCAGTGGAAAGTGAAAATCCTATCGATGTGGGTACGGGTATGACTCCCCTAGTTAAATCCCACCGTTTAGCCCGGCGCTTGGGTCTAAAAAATCTCTACATTAAAAATGATGCCGTCAATATGCCCACTCTCAGCTTCAAAGATAGAGTGGTATCCGTCGCCCTTACCCGCGCCAAAGAATTAGGTTTTACCACCGTTTCCTGTGCTAGTACGGGAAATCTGGCCAATTCCACCGCCGCTATTGCCGCTCACGCCGGTTTAGACTGTTGTGTTTTCATTCCCTCCGACTTAGAAGCGGGTAAAATTCTCGGCACCCTAATCTATAATCCCACGGTAATGGCGGTTAAAGGCAATTACGATCAGGTCAACCGTCTCTGTTCAGAAGTGGGCAATACCTACGGTTGGGGTTTTGTCAACATCAATCTGCGTCCCTACTATTCCGAAGGTTCCAAAACCTTAGGCTTTGAAGTGGCCGAACAATTAGGCTGGAAACTCCCCGATCATATTGTCGCACCTTTAGCCAGTGGTTCCCTCTTTACCAAGATTTATAAAGGCTTCCAAGAATTCGTCAAAGTCGGTTTGGTGGCAGATAAAGCAGTGCGTTTTAGTGGCGCTCAAGCGGAGGGTTGTTCCCCCATTGCCCAAGCTTTCAAGGAAGGACGGGATTTTGTCGCCCCAGTTAAACCCAATACTATCGCCAAATCGATCGCTATTGGTAATCCCGCCGATGGTGTTTATGCCCTTGATATTGCCCGTAAAACTGGCGGTAATATTGAATCCGTCACCGATGCCGAAATTATCGAAGGTATTAAACTTTTGGCAGAAACGGAAGGCATTTTCACGGAAACCGCGGGCGGTACGACTATCGCCGTCTTGAAAAAATTAGTAGAAGCGGGTAAAATCGACCCCGAAGAAACCACGGTCGTTTATATCACTGGTAATGGTCTAAAAACCCAAGAAGCGGTACAGGGTTATATCGGTGAACCCCTGTTAATCGAACCGAAATTAGAAAGCTTTGAACGGGCCCTGGAACGTTCCCGCACCCTCGAACGCCTCGAATGGCAACAGGTTCTCGTCTAGAATTGATGTTCGGGGATGATGGGGCGATTATCCTCTTGCCTCATCTCCACAAGCAATTTAAATTCGCGTGCAGCTTACCGTCCTTTCCACTTTTTCCTTTAATATCTATGGCTGTAAAAGTTCTCGTTCCCACTCCCCTGCAAAAATTTACAGAAAATAAGGCTACCATCGAGTGTAGTGCTAGTAGTGTCGGTGATTTAATCGAATCCTTAGAAGCAAGTTTCCCCGGTATTAAGGCCCGCTTATGCGATGAAGAGGGCGCACCCCGGCGCTTTTTAAATTTCTACGTCAACAGCGAAGATATTCGCTTCCTCGATGGGACAAAAACCCCCTTAAAAGATGGCGATGAAGTCAGTATCGTTCCTGCGGTGGCTGGAGGTTAACCTCCCCATAAGTTTGTTTTCCGTCAATTGTAATTAGACCCCTAGAAAGTGATGTTTTCTGGGGGCTTTTATTCAGGTAAGTTCTAAGCTGCCCGCGCATTTAAGTAGGGAGGCAGAATTATTTGTAGGATGGGTTAGCGGTAGCGTAACATGAGCGAGCGTTGGGTTTCATGCTTCAACCCAACCTACGTTCTACACTAGCAATATTTAGTTCATTTTTCGGTATCTTTTGAGACTTTTTTATCGGATATTTTCCAAGTCCGTCCTTGACAGTAAACTTGGCCATCTTTAATCTGAACGCCAAAAACCTGACGGGCTAATTGTAAAATTTCTTTACGTTCTTCATCGGTTAAATAATCATTTCCTTTTCTTCCGCTAGGGCAGATTTTTTGATCGCCTCCTGCTTCTAGATAACGCTGTCTTCCTTTGGCTGCAATTTCGCCAATTCTTTCGTATTTTTGCTGTTGAAGTTCTGTCGGTTTTTTCATGGTTAAAGCATCCATTCTAGGGGAACAATTTCGCCATTAGGCAATAAGTATGATCTGGGCAATGTTAGACTAGAAGTAATGATTAGCCAAGCTCCATTATCTTCATCATAGACTCTAAAGAGCAGGAGTCCCAAAGTTTCAAGAGTATTTAAGACAAGATACTGTTCTTCGGGAGCAAGTCAGTTTTGCAGAAGAGTGCGCTGGAGACCGGTGGAAGAATCGAGTAAAATAGGGATATATCAAAGGAGGAAACGGTCAATGAACCCAGAAAACCAGAAAAAACTCCAAGAATACGCCCGAGGAATCGCCGAAATTCTCTATCAAGAGGCCGCTCCCGAAGACTTAGCCAGTTTAGGGGATATTGAAAAAACGATCCGACAACAGACTTTAGATTATGTGGCTCTTCGGGAATTGTTATGCAAATAATTAACTTAAAATAAAATTCGATGAGAGCGCCTACGCTCAAAAGTAGCTGAAATCCATACAGGGAAGGACTTAAGGCACAAACAGGTTAATACCAAAAGATAGACAATTGAGT
>NZ_JAPZRB010000348.1:0-25728 GCF_027531105.1 Microcystis sp. LE18-22.4A | reverse complement strand
TTATAATTCGCTATTTCCGCAACGGGATAATTGTCCAGGCTTTCAAACTGAAAAACTGCTAAATCTACCCCTTCCTGCCGGATGATGGTGCTTTTCTCGATGTTTCGAGTTTTGCCGTCGCTGGTGACGACGGTGTAGGTGAAATTGAGACAAGGTTTACTTGCAGCATCTTGACTTTTTTCCTTCTCGCAGAAGACGTGATCGGCGGTTAAAACTGTGTAAATATTCCCTTCTTTAGCGATAATGACACCGCTACCGTTTCCACCGCTCGTACTATCAATCCGCACGGTGAAACCCTTCGCTTTCGCTTCTAATTCGGCGATATAGTCATTAGAGGCGGTGGTTTCTATATCGGGGTTCACCGGCGGTAGGGGTAGGTTATAGGCGCTGAGGATTTCGGGACGGATGTAGATTAATAGGGTATTGATGGGAATGCCCCAATTAACCGCTCTCATCTTTTGGATTTCTGCGTCTGTGGGTTTTGTACCGTCTTCGTAGGTGTAGTTAGAGAGAATCGGATGGGCCGATCGCCCGTTAATGCCGATTAACTCCCCATCAACAAAAATGCCGCCGCCACTCATTCCCTGCACGATATCGCCACTATAACCGACGCTGTAGCCATCCCGGAGGGGTCGAGCGCTCACCTGTTCGAGGGTTCCCTTTGTCGTCCGATACTGTCCCGTTTCGGCAACATATCCCGCGGCCACCACTTCTAAACCGATGCTGTTTTGATTGATGGTAAACTCCGCGATGGTGGCGATCGAATATTCCCGGGTATCGCTAAACTCCAGCAGAGCGAGATCTTGATTCTCCGATAGGGAATTGGGGACAATGCGGGCTGCACGGCTGTGGCCGTCGTAAGTTTGTACCTGTAGGGTTTTCGTGTTGCGGGTAACGTGGGCGTTGGTTAGGATAAGGTAATTATCGCCTTTTTTAGCGATAATTGTCCCCGATCCCCGGTTTGTCTCGCTAGTAATCTTAACGGTGACTCGTTGTAGGAATTGCTCCTCGGTAAGCTCCCGATCGCCCTGTGCCGTCAGAATGGGATGATTAGAAATATTTCCGGCAGCCGGGGTGATAAGGGTTAACCCGGGTTGAGGCAGTAGGGAGAAAAGAAGGATGAGGGCGATCGAAGGTTTGATCATGGCTGTTACCTAGAGTTTGCTGAATAAATGTGAAATGTAGGCAAGGTAAGAGTTTTGTCGTTTTTCTCGTGAAACAGGTGCAAGATTTTGAGAGAATCGTGCCTCAAAACCTTGCGTCTTCATCGGCCCGGGTCCTGTAGGGGCGAAGCATTCGGGCAATAACCTATCGGTGAAACCGGAGATTTTCTATCCGAATGCTTCGCCCGTACTTTTTCAGCAAGCCTTACCTTGCTATTTTAAGTAGTAAGAACGAAGAAAAAAGAAGATACCGGAGGTGGTAAGAAGTGCGATCGCTGGGGGGATAATCGGAACCCAGAGACCGAAATAACTAAAGAGAAGCCAACCGATACCAGTAAGGGAAATCACAGCGATCGCCACTGTCAAAAGTACCGTTTTTACCCGAAGAAAACGCCACGTTAATAATCCCCCCACCAGAGACCAACCCAGCACCCAGAAAGCCTCTTGTAGGGGATTCCAAAAAGCGATCGAGGCTCGTTCTCCTGTCATTGTATCGAGAATTTGACTGACTGCGTGCGCGTGCAAATAAACCCCCGGAATTGCTTCCGATGGGTTGCGACTAAAGGGGGTTAAAAAATCATCAATCCCGGGTTCTGTTACTCCAATCAGGACAATTTTTTCCCGGACTGATTCGGAATTAAAACGCGGATCTAAAACCTGTCGGAGAGATTTTTTCGGAGCAATTTTTATGATTGCATCGATGCCATTATCGGCGATTCGACGGTAAGCGAGCATAACTTGACGGCCGGATCGGGTATCGGATTGACTGGTTCTATAGGGGCCGAGGTTGGATTGTAGCCAGTCACCGAGATGAGTATCCCCGATATTAATTTCTAGAATTCCCCGCTCCAGTTTATTGCAGTCAAAATCTTGATTCTGGGATTCTAGATATCGTTTGGCAATTAGGAGACTAAAACTAGGAGCATAATCTTTAAAATTACAGGACATTGAGTCAACTTTGGCCAAAGAATCCGGGGGAAGACAGGGAGAGGTGCGATCGAGTTTTGCCTGATATAAAAAACGACGAATTCGGGGAACTCCGGCAATGGTTTCGTCTGGGACTATGTTACTAAAACCACTCTGATTTTTTGGCAGTTCCGGGGGTGGGGGAAATCCGTCCGGTTGCGGGTAATTATTAAACTTACAAATCGAGATAAAATTAGGAGTATTTTGTAATTGTTTGGCTAGGGGTGGATAATCTTGACTGGCAGCGATGGGACGGAGGATATCTAAGGCGATAATTTGCGGTTCGTAGGGCAGTAATTTATTTAAAAGCTGCGATAATGCTTCTCCTGCGAGGGAACGTTTTTGATCGCTTCCTGGTATTGTTGGTCTTTTCATACCCATGCGATCTTGATAGGCCCAATCTTGGCGATCAATGGTAATAATTAATAATCTTTCGTCGGGTTTATCTTTGGGTTTTAGTTGCATCAGACGATCATAAATATTTAATTCTAAGGGTTCTAAAATTCCTGTTTCTCTTATTGCCAAGACTGTCATCGTTACGGCTAAACCTAAACCGAAAGTTAGAGCAAATCGTCGCCAATTTTGTTGTTTTTGAGGGGAGTTACTGAAACTATGCCAAGTGGGGGGTTCTTCGGTGGGATTGGGGCAAACTACGGGCAGCCAACTGGCACAGGGATAGTCTTTTTCCCAGTCATCGTGCAGATTTTTTTGGGCTTCATGTACGGCGCTATAGAGAGATTTATTATTGGTAAAAGCGGTTAAAAAGTATTGCAGAAATTTGGGAGAAACAGGATCGGGTAATTTCTCGCGCATAAAGATTAGATGGGGTAATGCCATCCCTTTTTCCCGGGATAGTTGTTGTGCCAAACCGATACCATCACAGGAGTTAAATATCGCTAATTTTAACCCGTTTTTAGTGGCTTCTCCCAGGGAAAAGCTAAAATCAGCTATCTTTAATTTATGAGTTTCTGTTAGTTGAATTTCGCAATCTTGGCCATCTTCTGTACTGGCACTATGACCGCTAAAAAAGAGGATATTCCAAGTTTCTTGACGCAATAACTGATTTAATTTTTGCGGGTGAGGGGCTTTTTCCCAGATAATTTCTGCTCCTGCTTTTCCCGCAATATTGTCTAAAGTTTTGCGATCTTCTTCGAGAAATCTTAAGTCGGTGGCATAGCCTAAAATGGCTAAAATCCGAATTTTTTCATGATTTCTTAATTGTCTGGTTAAGGTATCGTATTCCGAGACAATAATGGCTATATCTGCGCCAGTATTTTGGAGGATTTCCCATTTTTCCCAGGGGAATCTTTGCAGCCAAATATTATCGGTTTGTAACCAGATACGAAAGTTATTGCCAGAGCGCAGAATTGCGGTTTTGATCGGTTCAAATTCTGGGCTATTATTCAACCATTTGTTTAAGTTATCCTCAAATAATTTGGCTTTTTCTTGGCAGTTTTTAAAGACTAAACTCTGCTGAGAACTATTGGTAATTTGTTGAGGATTGCTATCTTTTAAGACTTTAAAAAATCCCTCTAATTCACTATAGTGACGTTGCCATTGACGGTAAAGAGTTAATAACTCTAAATTAGCTGGTAGCCTTGCTTTGATCACAGTTTGGGGACGAGAATTAAGATCGGGACGAATTTCTAATTTTACTTTAAATCCCCGATCAAATGTGCCATCTAGTTCGAGAGTTAAGAGTTTAATCATTAAGTTTTTCCTCGCTTACACTTGTAAATATTCGGTTACTCTTGCCGATTCTAAAGCCACTTCAATGAAGAATTTATCCCCCAATTCAGCATCAAATCGATAACGAATAAATTCATCGTTATCTGTGGCAATTACTTCTCGAAAAACCTGACCAGTTTCGGTGAGAATACTTAATTTTAAATGGGGGGGTAAAGTGCTTGTTTCTCCCGTGGGGTAAACAGTCGCTTGCAGGCTAAATATTTCTTCAATTTTAGCGATAGTAATCATCAAAGCGAGGGGATTTCCCAGTAATTCTACTCCTAAATCTTTGATGCGTTTAATTTCTGTATTTTTGAATGCTGGAACCAGTGACAGTGAGCTAAAATTGAGGATACTTTGCCAATCAATGGGGAAATTATCGGCAAACCAATTGGTTAACTTGACGGGGGATTTTTGCCGACGGGTAATTAAAATTTTTCTCCAGTTACTATTGACTATAACTGCTGCCCATTCTTGAAAAGTAACGGCTTTTCTGGGAAAGATTAACTGAGGATTAGCTAAGATGTCTAGCAAGGTTGTCAATCTATCTAAAGATAGTTTTTCTTCCATCTTTTCTGGTTCAATCTTCACTGCTTGTAATTGACACTCTTCCCATAAATCCAAAGAATCTGATCCTGATTGCAGTTGATTTCTCGGTAGAGAGTAGTTAAGATTACGCTTAATATATTGTCCTTTTTCTTTAATATCTTTATGGGTAGTAGAACCCCAAATTCTCAGATGACTTTCGGCAGTGTTTACCTGTACCGCTAGATAATAATCACCAATTAATTGAGGAATATCTACCCATTCTTGAGGAATTTCGATCGCTTCTAGATCCAGAGTTTCGCTGGCAATAACTATTACTGACTTTTCGCCTAATTTAACGGTAAAACCATTAACTCCTAGTTGCCAGAAATCCTCTTGATTTTCTACTAAGCTAACCCCAGGCATCCCTGACTGTAGATAGTTAAAAATAACTTGTTGACAGAGATAATTAACATAAAATCTCTGACGAATACTGGCATCAGTAAAACTGGCACTTTTTGCCCAACTTATCTCTTGAATATCGGCGGGTATTTCTAGCCAAATGCTATCAGGAGTTAGTTCTAACCAATCATTAACCATAATTAATCCTCCTGAGTTGTTGCGCTGGTTTGATAGTAGTATGTTAGCCATGGTTCTATTGCCTTACTAATAACTTCTCTATCGTGGGACTGGAAAGAAATATGCAGGTTTTCGCTGGCCCAGGGTAAAAACTTTTTAGCGAGGTGACGATAAACTTTATCCAGTTCCCTAGAAACCTGATATTGTTTGATAACTACCGTGGTGATTTCTGTAATCTTAGCGGCAATTGCCACTTGTCCCAACCCCAACCCATAAGTCATCTCTAGAATTAACTGAATTTGCGGATGCAGTTTTGCCTGTTGCGGCTGCTGACAAATCTGTGAAATTTCTGCCCCTAACCAAGCTAGAATTTTTTGGTGGTTTTGTTGCGACTCGCGAAAATTTTCCGCCGCTTCTAATTGCTGCCAAGGGGTATCATGATCAGTATCTTCGATCATTTCTTCCCTCGTGCTACTTTCCTCACCCCCGAAAGGTTGCTGTAGGGAAATTGTTTTTCCTTGGGGAAATAAATGATCAAAAATAGCTTGTCCCGCATCCTTTAACCATCGGGTAATTGTCGCAGAATTGATTTTGATGGTAGAGTGGCTATCCGAGTTATAAGCAGCGGCGATTTTTTGCCAGATTTCTGGACTAGGTTCCTGAATTTTACCATCGGTTTTGATTTTTGCCTGGGCATAAATTTCTTTATAGTAATCCCAAGCTAAAAGGTAATTTTCGAGAGTTTCTCCCACTAATCCCCTCGCCAGGAGAGCTTGGCTGAGACGCGCTCCGGTAGAATTAAGTAGTAGGCTCCAAGTATTATGGCCGAATGCTTGACTAATCTGACGGATGCGATCGATTAAGCGATATTTAATCCTCTGAGTGGCAAAATTATCGAAGCGAGTAGAGAATAAAGGCTTAAAGTCAGCTAAGATAGCCTCAAAACCAAGAATTCCTTCGTTAAAGTAGTCTTCGATCTGATAATCCAGTTTAGCTTGATATTTTTGATAGATTTCGGCAGCAGCCCAGTAGCAAGGTTCCTGTAAATAAGCGTATAAATGCCCACGGAAAAGATGATTTTGGGAACCGTGATTCTGATACTGTTGGTGAAAGAATAGGGACCAATACTCCTCGGACTCGACATTAGGATCGATTGGGCCATAGCTTTCCATGTTACGACGCAAACGCCGATCGCAATTCCATTCTGTCCTATTTTGCCGCAAAACTAAAAAGCAACAAAACTTCTCCAGCAAAGTCTCTCGTTTTTTCATCTAGCTACTCCCCGTGGAGGTCAACTAAACTCTCTATCGTTCCACTTCGAGATTTTATGCAGTATTATAGCAGTTATCTTAATGGTGAGGTACAAATTTTTCGTTTTGAGGAGTCGAGAGTCTGGGGAGTCAGGAGTGAGGAGACGATTGTGCAAACGTTTGTATTAATTTAAGAGTCACTGATAATTAGGGTTTGCTGAAAAAGTTTGTTGGTGGGGTTAGGAGTCATACTAAATCCGGTTATTAAAGAATGATTATTTATTCTCCCTTTTGCCTATTGCAAGAGTGCATGAGTGCCTGTCCTGATATGTAGCATAAAGGGATTGGGGGAGATTCGGCTAATCTAAAAATAAGCGATTTAAATACGTCTTAGCTTACAATTATTATTAACTTCGATCGAACAGGGAATCTCCCAAGTAAGTCCAGTCAGGTTACTTGAGAATTGGGGTTACAAGTTGGGGGTAAAATGGGGATTTCTTTAGTTACAAAAGATTCAGCACCAGCTAATATTAAAGTTGCTATTGAATGGGAATTTAACCAAGATAAGGGAGGTTAGTATGCAAGTTCAAGTCGAAAAACGGTATTATACACCTGAAGAATATTGTCAGCTAGAAGAAACAGCAGCATACAAAAATGAATATCTAGATGGAGAAATTATTCCAATGGTAGGAACAACTACTAATCATAATCTAATTGCTGGTAATTTTTATAAAAATTTTCCGACTAAGATTAATAATGAAGATTATTGGGCTTTTATGAGTGATGTACGGTTATGGATTTAGGTGTTGGCTGTTGGGTTTCGCTTTCCCTGAGAATTGAGAGGTTTTCTTTAACCTATTTATTCGCTCAACCCAACCTACAAAATTAGACTTTGATTAAGTATTGACTGATTCTAGATGCCTGAAAATCTGTTCTCTTAAATTATCCAAATAATTCTCTACCACATCCCAAACTGTATTAAGGTCAATTCCCCCTAAATAATCATGTACTAAAATATTCCTAAAACCAGAAATATTACGCCAGTCAACATCGGGAATATTTGCCTTTAATTCCTCCGAAAGCCGTTGAGTTGATTCTGCCAAGGTTTGTAAGCGTCTAATGATAGCATCGCTGATCATTGAATTAGCAAAAAACTCCTGTTTTCCTCCTTGGGAATACTCCTTAATTTTATCAATACAGTCTAAAATATATCCAAGATAAACTTGATCTTCATTCATAACTTAATTGCCTCCTTTAAGATTCGCTGTTTAATTAGATGATGAAGGCTTTCTTCAGTTACTACATCCACTTTACACCCTAAGAGATCCTCTAAATCAACTAATAATCCACCAGGAAACCAAGGGGATGTTTTAGCTAAATCATAATCAATTAAAAAATCAATATCACTATTTTCGGTTTCCTCACCTCTAGCAACGGAACCAAATACACGCACATTAAAAGCACCATGTTTGGTGGCAATTTTTAGGATATCCTCTCGTTTGTCTTGTATGAGTTGTTTTAGGGTCATAAAATAACATCCATCGCGAAGGTTTTTAATGAACAATTAACAGACTAGACTAGAAAAAACTAAATACTGATAACAATTATCCTAGGTTGAATTGACCCAAGGAAACCCAACAAAAAGCCATGAGAAGCGATCGCCTATTCCGACGGATTGAGGTGTTGGCTATTGGGTTTCCCTTTCCCCTAAAATTGAGAGGTTTTCTTTAACCCATTGATTCGCTCAACCCAAGAAAAAGGACTAGACCGCGCCTAATAGCCGTAGGAGTTCCATAATCTTTTCATATAACGCCGCGTTTCCTTGCTGGCGGGACAGTTCGGCGGCTTGTCGGAAATCTCTGATCGCTTTTTCCCTTTCTTGTCGAGAGTAATAAAGAACCCCGCGATTGGCGTAAGCCTGGGCTTCTCGGGGATTAATGTTGATCGCCTGATTGAAATCGGACAGGGCGAGGTCTGGTTTTCCCTCTTCGTGGTAAAGAAACCCCCGATTGAGGTAAGCCTCGGCCAATCGGGGATTAATGTTAAGCGCCTGATTGTAATCGAACAGGGCGAGGTCGGGTTTTCCCTGTCCGTAGTAAAGAAACCCCCGATTGTTGTAAGCATTGGCGTATCGGGGATTAATGTTGAGCGCCTGATTGTAATCGGACAGGGCGAGGTCGGGTTTCCCCTGTTCGTCGTAAAGAATCCCCCGATTGTTGTAAGCCAGGGCGTATCGGGGATTAATGTTGATCGCCTGATTGAAATCGGACAGGGCGAGGTCGGGTTTCCCCTGTCCTTTGTAAAGATTCCCCCGATTGCTGTAAGCCAGAGCCAATCGGGGATTAATGTTGAGCGCCTGATTGTAATCGGACAGGGCGAGGTCGGGTTTTCCCTGTTCGTGGTAAAGAAACCCCCGATTGTTATAAGCCTCGGCGTATTGAGGATTAATCTCGATCGCTTTGGTGAATTCAGCGAGGGCGAGATCGTATTTTTCCTGTTGGATGTAGCCAACTCCCCGGTTATAGTGGCCGATCGCGTCTTGATTGTTCCCTTGAGCGATCCGGGTTTCGGCTGGTTGTCGGCTCTCTAGCGCCATGACGGGGCGAACAGTCGCGAGGGTGGAAAGGCTGATTAGGCTGACGGTGGTAAGAAGGGCAAAGGATTTCATGGCTAGTTCCTCGGTGGGGATGGTTTTAAATTCTACTTAGGGTTGGCTGAATATCGGTGTAAATCCTGCTAAAAAAGGTTTTTGGGCTAAAAAAGCCTAAAAATATTATCCAACAAGGTTTTTAGATTGATTCAGCAACCCCTACTTAATTCATAGGCTGCTTTTTTGGGAATATACAGAATAGGCTTTTTTTGTCTAAAAAGCACTAGGCTACTACTATCTAAAGTAATTAGAAAGTAGTAAGAGCGATCGCTTTTTTTTAAATCCTACAGTAATCATAGCAATTATTGTCGGTCAAACTTATCTTTTCTCTTGGTGTAAATCGTCAATTAATTACCTTACTCCTCTTCTCTACTCATTAAAGTAGCGACTAAGAAATTCTTGGGGAGTAATGATTGTAATTCTTTGATTTTTAGCTAATTTAAGGATTTTACCCGGAACTCCTCCCCACAACAATCCTGAAATCCAAACATTGACATCTACAACAACTTTCATGAGTTGGCGCGTCTAATTTGGCGAGCTTCTTTAATCATCTGGCTAATCTCAGCTAGAGTCGGTTGATTGGGGTCTGGTTCCATTGCTTCTAGTCGCTCAAAGAATTGCTCTAGATTGACTTTATCTTGATGAACTTTTTTGAGAATGATGGAGTCTTCCGTCAGGGAAATCATGTATTTATCTCCTGGGTTGAGGCGGGTTTGAACTTCAGGAGGAAGTTCGAGGTTTCCTTCTCGATTGATTTGTATGAGTAGCTCTTTGGTCATCGGCTTCAAAATCAACTTTATTAACTTTAGCTGTTAAACAGACTTTATAAATAATCTGATCAAGTTAATTATATATATTTTAGCGAATTTTTCAAGCTAGGGCTTGCTACCTTGGAATCTAATCTGGGAATTGATGACCCTCAGCGATTCGCGTCTGGAGAGGTAATGTTTCTCCCTCTACATTTATACTACCCCAAGAGAGTCCTTCCACAGAATCAATACCACTGGCTACTTGATAACCACCCCCTGAACGCTTAAGATGAGATTATGAGTGATTCGGAGAAAAAAATATGTCAGGATACTACGATGACTGTTTTGACCACATTACTGATCCTGTTCAACGGAATTCTGTTCGCCAGCAATGGTTACAGATGGTTGACGGAGGTTTATCTATTGCCGATGTTAGGATGCTACTAGATAGGGTTTGCTGAAAAAGCTTTTCGGTGGTGGCAGGGTGTGGGGTGTGGGGTGTGGGGTGTGGGGTTTTACCAGTTTTGAGGTGGTCAACTACCTAATTTTCAGGGAAAAAGTCCCGGAATTTTCCCCCGATCCCCGCAATGGCTGGCACTTTTTGAGGGGAAAAAAGTCCAAAAGTCTTATCCAACAAGGTTTTTAGATTTATTCAGCAGACCCTAGATAAGTACCCAGATTTTCGGTTTGTGATTGGTCGGTGGATTTCCACGAAGCCTGAAAGTCTCGGTTTTGGTGATAATACAATAGACAGGTTAAAAGAGTTTGTTGCTACTTTGCCTGAGTTTAAAGATGTATTTGATAAGTATGTTTCTCAACTTGTTTCATCAGATCAGTATCGACAGGGGGAACTTAAAAAACTTGCAACTATATTTCCTCAGTTTAAACAAGTGGCTGAACAGCGTATAAAAGAGAATGAAGAAGAAAGAAGAAAAGCAAATGAAAAACGGAGAAAAGATGACGAACTAAGAATAATAGAACTGATGAGCGAACAAAACAAAAGAGAAGAAGCAGGACGATGGTATACTGATACACCATACTAGTGGACTGTTTCAGTTAATTTGGTGTATTAGAAAAATGCTATAAATTCTATAATCTAAGACTTTAAGCCGAAATCTATTGTCCTATTTTAGCTGAAACAGTCCACTACACGCTAACTCAAGCAAATCTCGATTATCTACAAGAATCAGTTGATATTGCGATTCTCAAGATTAAGAAGGAAACCGAGCAAAAAGTAATGAGAGGGTTGTTTTAAGTTTGTATCTGTGCTACTTTTAAAAGTGGTTTTATCATATTTTTTCTGGTTTATTTAGCTTAACTTTTCAAGGAAAAACACCTAGAATATACCATATTTTTCTGGCACTAATTTGTAAAGTAGAGTTGATGCTTAATACTTCTACTGTTACTCTACCTATTGGCGTTTTTCCTGCGATTTCAAAAGTTTTATTATCGACAAGAAAATGTTCTTCCCATTTGTCTATACGAGGATTAAATAAGCGAAATACTTTTTCTGTCACTGGATCAATTCCCTCAATACGAGCTAATTTATGAAGATTGCAAATACGACATGATAGAGCTAAATTTTCTGGTTTATCTTCCCCTTTTTTAGAGAGGGGAACAATGTGATCTACTTCAAAAGCAAGATTAAAAATAATCTCTGGTGCATGACAATATTCACATCTATGTTTTGCCCTTTTCGCAACGAGAGTATATTGGGGATGGGTCATTTCAGTTATCAGTTATCAGTCATAAGTTGTCAGTAATTACTACCTGAAGTCGATAGCTTTAAATCAGTTGAAATCAGAAAAATTTTAATTTTTGTTCCCTTGAAAAGAGATGCTTGTTACCTTTTGCTCTTGATTATAAATTAATCATTATCTTGAATCTGTTTGATGATTCTTTTCCCTCTTTGAATACTTGCTTGTAATTCTTCCTCAATTAAAGCTGTTAATTCTTGCTGTTTTATCGCAGAAAAATCAGTCTCAGAAGCTAGAGATTGATGAAATTCTTCCATCAGTTCTTGTAAACGTTCTTGTTGCTGTTTGCTGAATAAATTATCAGGACGGAAACGCTGTAAAATCACTAATGTCTCACCCATATTTTCACCTTCAGCAATTAAACTTGTTTCCATAAGATCCAGTGCTTGACCTGGAGTCAAACCACTTGTTTCTTGATTGCCACAAATTGCTTTATATGTCAAGGTTTTTCCTGCAAATTCTGGAACAATTGTGATAGTAGTCATGGTTTAAACAGTAAAGCGAATTTTGCAAGCTCATCCAAAATAATTTGGCTTTTCCATACTTGTTATGCACTTTAACATACTAACCGTAGGTTGACTTGAGCAATAATAACTCTTGTCTGTCAAATATTAGCAACGCTTGAGGGAAACCCAACCACACCAATGTCGTCAAGAATGTTGGGTTTCGCTCAAACCATTGAATCGAGCAGTTTTCTCCTAAGTATTAAATCGCTCAACCCAACCTACAAGCTTCTATCTGATAACTGATAACTGATAACTGATTAAGACTTCACTCCCAAGTTAAAGAAAATCGTTCCCCGACGCACAGAATTTTCGCTACCTTGGCTGCTAATAGTAAGAGAACGCAGATTATTAAATAAAGGCTTAATCGACAATTCTAACACCCGCACGATCGGAAATTTTGCCTCGATTACTGGTTGCAATTGTCGCCAATCGACGTAAAAATAACCATCATTTTCTGCGGGTAAAGCAGTAATCGCCTGTCGAAACTTACCACTACTTAAAATGGGGTTTTTCTGTGCAGATAAAGCTAAACCCATCGCTTCCACAGAACTAGCGATAATTTCATAATTATCGACCCTAGTATGCACTCCCGTCACGAGCGTCTCTAGTTGCGCTTTTCCTCCCGGGACCGCCGTGGTTAACTTTGTCCAAGCTGTCACCGTTCGATCGAGTAAAGGCAGATTAACCACATTATAGCCGCGACTGCGGGCCAACTCATCCAAATGCTCGATCGCACTGTCCACCTCTACCCCCATCACCCGTTCCCCTACAAAAACACTATCGGGTTCCATCCCCTTTGAACTAGGCACGAGAGCGAGGCTATATTCGCCTCTAACCCAGCTAAAAACGTCTTCAGGCAAATTTAAACCTAAAGGCGACTGGAAGCGGTTTAAGACCTGTGTTATTAATTCCTGTAGGGGACTATCTGCTTCTAACCCCTCCTCTACCTGAGTCCAAAAACGATTTAAATCGCGACTAGCGGCGACTAAAAGGCTATTTTCGCCGATAAAAGATAATGCTCCCACGGGACTAGATAAAATTGGTGCTTGGTCATCCTGTCCTAAAACCCCAATTAAGGCGGTTTGAGCGACTATTCCCCCGGATTTGAGGGAAAAAGCCGTGGCTAATCGTTGTTTTGCTTCGGGACTCTCCGGGACGGGTTGATTAGCGATCCAAGCCGATAACGGAGGTAAATTGCCGTAAACGATAGCTATAC
Organism: Microcystis sp. LE18-22.4A; assembly: GCF_027531105.1. NCBI lineage: Bacteria > Bacillati > Cyanobacteriota > Cyanophyceae > Chroococcales > Microcystaceae > Microcystis > Microcystis sp. LE18-22.4A. The sequence goes on along the minus strand of NZ_JAPZRB010000348.1, from coordinate 12,639 downwards.
GCGGTTCGGTGATATTTTTGAGGGCTTCTCGGTAATCAGGGCTATTTTTTAGGTTTAAATCCGGTACTTGCACGTTATTAAGGGCCTCGCGCAAAACCTTGATATTATTGGCAAAAAGCACCGTATCACCGACGACGGCACTAGCGAGAAAACGATTATTATCTCCTGCGGTCAAGGGACGTTGATAAATGAGGTTAACTCCCTTGTAGAGTTCAAAAACGAGGTCAAATTTGCCCGAAACCGCCTGTTTTGAGTAGGAAGCTTGCAGAAATTCCTTAGCGCGTTCACCATCTTTACTTTGAATTGCCAAAAGATAACCCGGTTGGATACCATTATCGGTATCGCGATCGAAATCTAGGGAAGTAACAGCGAGGGTAATTTCTTCCCCTAACCAGGGTTTGATTTCCTTTTGATAATTTAATCCCGTTTTGCCGAGCAGACTTTTTTCTAAATCTTTAATTTCTTGGTGGGAACGTCGTCGATTAGCCGGTGTAGCGATTAATTGACCAAAAGACTCTAAACGTTCGGGATTGACCAGCAAGGATACCATAACTGGGGCCTGTTTCGGCACAAAAATCGCCGCCGCTGGTTCCCGCAGCACCCCACCTTTGAGCAAAGACAGAGGACTATCGGCGAGAATCCAAGCAAAACTGGCTGTAGCGACTCCTAGGAGAATGATTACCGTCGCACCTAAAATATAGAAAAACGATCGCAATTTCACAACCTTGTCCCGAGATGAACCATTAGCTATTTTAAGCCAGCAATTGACCCAAGAATTTCGATCGCTACAATTCTTACCAGACTGACAACGGATAACTCGCCACCGATAACTAACTTTTACCAGCCTTTTTCCGCTTGAGCGAGGACATAATTAGCTACAGCTTCGATATCTTCAGCGCTGAGACGACCACCGAAAGCGGGCATCGCCCCCATACCTTTGGTAACTTGGGTAACGATAGCTTCAACGGAATCTTTGCCGTATTTAACTAAATCTTCTTTTTTCAGGGTTTTAGCGGCATTAACCACGTTTTTACCGCCCATGTGGCAGGAAGCGCAGTTAGCACTGAAAATCGAAGCCCCATCAGCTAAAGCGGGACGAGCCATACCGAATGTAACCACAGCCAAGAGCAAGCACAGGGAAATTAATAATCTTTTCACGATAGGTTCTCCTCTATTTCTTAAGAAATTCCCCAACCATCGTCAGAAAAAACCGGTTTTCTTGTCAAAAGACAAGCTGTCAAACTTGGTGTAGAATGAATCAATGGGACAGTTAAAAGCAAACTTTTACTTTTTTGTCAAAAGACAGGCTGTCAAACTTGTCATCTTCCCTCGTGTAAAGGATTAACAAGCATGAAAAAATTAGGTTTATTGGTCGCTACCCTGGTGCTAGTCGTCTCTAGCTTCTTCTTCAACACTGCCTCCGCTGCTGCGGAAACCTTCACGGTGAAGATGGGCGGTGATGCAGGTACACTACAATTTGATCCCCCCGCCCTCACTATTAAAGCAGGAGATACGGTGAAATGGGTCAATAACAAACTTTCTCCCCATAACATAGTTTTCGATAGCACCAAGGTTCCCGAAGCCCAAGCTGCTAAATTATCCCATAAAGGTCTGGCTTTTTCCGCCGGTGAGTCCTTTGAAAGCACTTTCAGCGAACCGGGTACTTACACCTACTACTGCGAACCCCATCGCGGCGCCGGTATGGTCGGAACGATTACCGTTCAGTAATTATCCGATTTTAACCAAAAATAACTCGCGGTTAACTGCCGCGGGTTGTTTTTTTGGGGTGTGGGGTGTGGGGTGTGGGGTGTGGGGTGTGGGGTGTGGGGTGTGGGGTGTGGGGTGTGGGGTGTGGGGTGTGGGGTGTGGGGTGTGGGGAAGTGGGGTGTGGGGTGTGGGGTGTGGGAAGTGGGAAGTGAGAAGTGGGGAGTGGGGAGTGGGAATTGAGAAGAATCAATAAAAATAATCTTCTGCCTCCTGCCGACCGCCTCCTGTCTCCTGTCTCCTATCTCCTGTCTCCTGTCTCCTGTCTCCTGTCTCCTGTCTCCTGTCTCCTATCTCCTATCTCCTGTCTCCTGAAATATAAAGTCTCGGTTACAAAACTGACTTCCGAGCAATTCTAACCCCACCATAGAAACAGAAGCCCGGAGGAAAATCAGCCATGAAAGAACACGATGTCGTTATAGTGGGCGGTGGGTTAGCAGGATGCCGCGCCGCCTTAGAAATCAAACGCCTCAACCCGACTATCGATGTTGCTGTCGTTGCCAAAACCCACCCAATTCGTTCCCACTCCGTCGCTGCCCAGGGAGGTATCGCCGCCGCCCTGCAAAACGTTGACCCCAAAGATAATCCCAAGGCCCACGCCTACGATACTGTCAAAGGTTCCGATTTTCTGGCTGACCAGGATGCGGTGGATATCCTCACCCGAGAAGCCCCCGAAGTTATCATCGAATTGGAACATCTAGGCGTGTTATTCTCCCGTCTCGAAGATGGACGCATTGCCCAAAGAGCCTTTGGCGGTCACAGCCATAACCGGGCCTGTTACGCCGCCGATAAAACCGGTCACGCCATGCTGCACGAATTAGTCAGTAATTTAGGCCGTAATCAGGTAAAAATCTACGATGAATGGTACGTTTTACGCCTTATCCTCGAAGAAGGTACGGCTAAAGGCGTGGTTATGTACCAAATCGCCACCGGACAGTTAGAAATCCTCCGGGCAAAAGCAATTATGTTCGGGACGGGGGGCTATGGTCGCGTTTATAATACCACCTCCAACGATTTCGCCTGTACGGGAGACGGTTTAGCTTTATCGGCAAAAGCGGGTATTCCCCTAGAAGACATGGAATTTGTCCAATTTCACCCCACTGGACTCTATCCCGTCGGTGTTTTAATCTCGGAAGCAGTCCGGGGTGAAGGGGCTTATTTAATCAATAGCGAAGGTCGTCGTTTTATGGAAGACTACGCCCCCTCGCGCATGGAATTGGCACCCCGGGACATCACTTCCCGGGCCATTACCCTAGAAATTCGCGCCGGCCGGGGGGTAAATCTGGACGGTAGCGCTGGGGGTCCCTTTGTCTATCTGGATTTACGCCATTTAGGCCGGGAAAAAATTATGAGTCGCATTCCCTTCTGTTGGGAGGAAGCCCACCGTCTCGTCGGTGTCGATGCGGTAGAGGAACCGATGCCTGTACGTCCTACAGTTCACTATTGTATGGGCGGCATTCCCGTTAATACCGATGGTCGCGTTCGCTTAAGTGCCGATACCCTCAGCGAAGGCTTTTTCTCCGCCGGGGAATGTTCCTGTGTCTCCGTCCACGGGGCCAATCGTTTGGGCAGTAATTCCCTGTTAGAATGTGTGGTCTATGGGAGAAGAACCGGCAAATCGATCGCTAAATACGTCGAAAAACGCGCTTTTCCCGTCTTTAATCCCGATATTTACCTTCAGGATGCCAAAGAGGAAATCACCGCTTTATTGACCAAAAAAGGCACGATTCGCATCGGTCAACTACGTCAGCAATTCCAAGACTGTATGACCCAACATTGCGGCGTTTTTCGCACCGAAGCGACCATGCGCGAGGGAATTAAACAAATCGGCGAATTAAAGCGCAAATACGAGCAGATTTACCTCGATGATAGGGGGGATTGCTGGAATACGGAACTAATCGAGGCCTGGGAATTACAAAGTCTCATGGTGGTGGGGGAAATTATCCTCACCTCTGCCCTCAATCGTCAAGAAAGCCGAGGGGCCCACTCCCGCGAGGATTTTCCCCAACGGGATGACCAAAATTTCCTTCAGCATACCCTCGCCTATTATTCCCCCTCCGGCATCGATATCGACTATATGCCCGTGGTGATTCAGGATTTCACCCCCGTGGAACGTAAGTATTAACCTCTGGTCGGACGGTAAATGTAAAGGAATATTACAAACTCCTTGGCATTTACCGAGATTTAGTTCTATACTAGATAAAGCAACGCGGGATAGAGCAGTCTGGTAGCTCGTCGGGCTCATAACCCGAAGGTCAGTGGTTCAAATCCGCTTCCCGCCATTACTTATAAAGCTAGTAGTTAACCCCGATTTCCCGTTAGGGAACATCGAACATTACCCTTTCAAGACAGCGATTGGGGTCAATGTAGGATTGGCGAGAATGGAGACAAGTATAATTATCGATGATCAGGATCTGTTCTGCTTTTAAATAGAGCGGAACGTGATAGGCTTCAAACAGTGCCATTTACAAACTGTTTGAAAGAAAAAGCGGGGATTGAAATCGACCACGGCATAGATAGTTATACTTATCGGCGCGGTTTATTTGTGATGAAGCAATCAGGAGAAACGGTTAAAATCATCAACGATGTTCAGTTTCAGCCTGTGGGTTTTGCTTAACTAACAATGGGCGTATTAAAATTAGTTATTCCTTTGGAATCGAGAACAATCAAATAAATGCGATCACCGATTCATTGATACGGCGGTTTAAGCAAACGTTATTCTTTTTTGGGAAAAACTGTATCATTAGAAAAAAATCAAGAGGTTTTTGTTGATGGAACCACTCTTAGTGACTTTGATAACTTGGGCCACGAATATTGCTCCCTTGGCTCGTGCTGCTATTGCCACAGGTTTTTTAGGCAAGACTGGGGAAAATCTTAACGATTCCTTGTTGGCGACACTGCAACGCAAATTTCCTACCTCGCCAACCTTAAAGTTATTAACCGCAGGCAAAGCACCTGAAGTTGAGCAAGCCGTCATTGACTTGGAACCTGTATTAGCTGATTCGGAAGTTACAGAATTATTAACGGAAATGCGGGCGTTGATGAGCAGTAACCAGGAATTAGCCGCTAAGTTAGCCGCAACGGAAAAACAGATCCGCAATACTCAAATTAACAAGGATCAATCCCAGGGTTATCAATTCAACAAAAATGTTGAAGCTAAATTTTTGGGGGGAAACCATAACCATTACTATCCCAGTGACAATAACAAAGAGCATTAGCTGGAGTCGTCTGGTAGGGAACAGACAAAGTTAGCCCCAACGCAATCAGCAACCCTAAATACCACACCTCCGCCAGTAGATGAATGGCAGGGACGACAGGATGAAATCAAGGAACTACAAACCGCCCTCAGCAATGACAAAGTACGCTTAATCGGGATAACCGCCGCAGGAGGCTATGGGAAATCGGCTTTAGCGGTGAAGTTCAAAGAGAAGTTAAACCCTCATTGGCGGGTGTTATGGGTTAGTTTTAGGGAGCGTTATTCAGTAGCGCAATTTGGACGCTGGTTATTAGAAAATTTGGAGCAACCCTACGATGAAAAATGGAACGATGAGACGTTAATTCAGCAGATGATACGGGGACTAATTACCGCGCCTTGTCTGTTGATTCTCGACAACTTAGAAACAGTAGTTCAGACGGCGGGAGATTCAGTTTATGGGCAATTTTTGAGCCGTTGGTTGGGGTCGGGAAACCAGAGTAAAATCCTGATTACCAGTCGGGAACAGCCGAGTTTTGTAGCCAATTTAACGCGGCGTTGTCATTGGTTGCGCCTGGGGGGATTAGCAGAAGCGGACGCAATCGAGTTGGTGAGGGTGAATTACGGTTTGACAGGAACTAATCAAGAATTAGCCGAATTTGTCCACAAGATGGGACGACATCCTCTCTTAATGCAACTGGTTTGTAGTTGGATGAGTGATGAATTTGGAGAAGGGGTTTCTGTCACCGAGTCGCAAAATTTAGGCTTAAATATGTTTGATGTGGAAGGGTATCACCGCGACACGGAAACCTGTGTCAGAGAAGTGATTACCGCCAGTTTAGCGCGATTATCGAAAGAGTTTAGGGAGAGTTTAACGCGGTTATCGGTATTGCGCGAGAGTTTTGATTTAGGGTTAGCGCAGGGATTAACCCCAGAAATAACTGACCAAGATTTACGACATTTTGCTCGTTTGTCTTTATTACAAGAATTTCCCCCCGAACCCAAAGCGAGAAAACCGCGACGGTTTGAGTTTTTGCCTTTAATATCAATGGTGGTGCAAGATCAAGCAAATCCTGAAATATTGCGATCTGCCCATCAATTAGCCTTAGATTATTATTTAGCTCATTTACCTGTCCCTCCCTGGGAATCCTTGGAAGATTTGAAGGAATATTTAGAGGCGTTTTACCATGCAGGAGCATTGGGAGAATGGCAGTTAGCTTACGATATTTTGAATGAGGATCGAGGAGGAGAAGAGAAAGATAAATCGGTTAATAGTTTTTTAGATTTACAAGGATTTTATCGTAAGCAAGCAGATCATTATGAACAGGTGATTGCAGGGAGTCAACGGGAACAAGTTTGTTATCGTAACTCGTTAAGTTATTTGGGAAGTTGTTATCGTTCCTTGGGACAGTACGAAAAAGCGATCGCCTATCACCGGCAATGTCTCGACATCAGTAAGGAAATAGAAGATTGGCAAGGGGTGGCAACTTCTCTATGTGGTTTAGGCAATTGTTATAAGTCCTTGGGGCAGTATGAAAAAGCAATTTTCTATCACCAGCAATGTCACGACATTAGTGAAGCAATGGGCGATCGGAAAGAGGTGGCAATTTCTCGCGGGAATTTAGGCAATTGTTATTATGACCTAGGACAGTATGAAAAAGCGATCGACCTCTACCAGCAATATCACGACATCAGTAAAAAAATCAGCTTTCGGCAAGGGGTGGCAATTTCTTTCGGTAATCTAAGCAATTGTTATTCTTCCTTGGGACAGTATGAAAAAGCGATAGAAGTCTATCAGCAATCTCTCGACATCAGTGAAAAAATCGACGATCGGCAAGGGGTAGCATATTCTCAACATACTATAGGGAGTATATTGCTCAAACTAGAAAACTACAGCGAAGCCGAAAGGAAAATTCAAGCATCCTTAGTAATTTCTCAAGATATTGGTTATAAATATTTAATCGCCTATAGTTTAAGAGTCCTTGCTGAAATTGACCACCAAACGAATCGCCCTGAACTTGCCCTCAGCCATTGCCAAGAAGCGCTTGAATTATGCCAAGAATTGGGGATTCCCTTGTTTAAATATTGTGAGGAATTGTTAGGGCAAATTCAGGGGGATGTAGCAGACAATCTATAAAATTATCCTTAACTCCCATTAAGCAAAACTATGAAAATTAACTTCATTGATACTTATAAGCAAACAATTCAATCGCCTCAATGAAATTTACTCAATACTTTTTAGCCACCAGAAAACGACCAGATCGAGCCAATATCAAAATGGAATGGATTGAATACACAATCAATAATCCTATTCTGGAAGTTCACCAAAATGATGGACGAATTCGCCGCTGGGCATTAATTGAGGAAATAGACAACAAGGCGTTGAGAGTTGTCTTACTCGAAGATGGTATCACAGTTCACAATGCTTTTTTTGATAGGAATTTTAAGCCATGAAAATCACCTACTTTCAAGATACGGATACTCTATATTTAGAGTTCAATAACAATCCTATTGTCGAGACTCAAGAAATCAATGAAAATACCTTAGTCGATCTTGATAAAAATGGGAACATTTGTGCAATTACCTTGGAACACGCCAGAAGCTTAACGGATCTGAATGCTTTTTCCCTAGAAACTATTGTCGCGCCTGAATTAGCTTCAAGTTTATAAGAGTTGTCATAATAAAATTATTCTATAAACTCTATGGATTCCCCATGCAAAACCCAATTAACCTCACTATTGAGCGCTTTCAAGAAAACGGACAAGATTACTATGTCGCCACCAGTCCCGATATACAAGGACTTGTCGCTGAAGCTGATACAATAGATGCCGTCATTGATATTGCCAAAGACTTAATTCCCATCCTATTAGAATTGGAAACAAAGGAGTGTGAATAATGCAAACCGTCCACAAAATGAGGAACAATTAATTATGAACATCAAAGATTATCCCTTTGCTCAAGACTTGATTACGGATAATCAAGGTCAGATACAGCAAGTTATTATTAACTTTGAAGACTATCAACAAATAATAGAAACCTATGAAGATACTGGACTCTATCGCGCCATGATAGACGTTAAAGATGAAACTCCCTTAACTTTGGAGGAAGCTTTAATTGAATTAGAAAAAGAATGAAAATTAACTATCTTCCTACTTTTATCAAGGATCTTAAAGATTTAAAAAGTACCTCCTCTTACTCAGTCATCAAAAACCTTGTCTTTACTGATATTTTAGCAGTTAAGCAGCTAAGCGAAATTAACAACCTTAAAAAATTAAAAGGAGAATATAATGCCTATCGTATCCGAATTGGTGACTATAGAATTGGTTTTTTTGTTGAAGAAGATACAATTACATTTGCTCGTGTTCTTCATCGTCGAGAATTCTATCGTTATTTCCCGTAAAATTTCGGTAGATAAAGAATCATTGAAAAGCCTTTGTCGAAATAGCCCACAAAATGAATCACTGCGATCGCGCTCTCAACTACTGCCAACAAGCGCTTGAATTATGCCAAGAATTGGGGATTTCCTTGGTTAAAGATTGTGAGGAATTGTTAGGGCAAATTCAGGGAAACCTAGGAGAAGCCAACAAATAAAATGAAACTTCCCAATGCCGATCAAGCCAACCTAGGAGACAAACTTGAACGTTACTGCCTCAATCCTGAGCATTCAAAAGGAAAACATAAAGCCTTGCTTTTCAAACAAAGATTAGGGATTACCTTAGCTAATAAAGAAATCCTAGAAAATGCTCTTAAAAAAGCAGTAATGGAAGGAGAAGCCGAACTTTATAAAATCGATCAATATGGCACTCACTATGATCTGAAATTTAACCTCTGTACCGACATCGGAGAATCCTTAATTTTAAGTTGCTGGATTGTCCAAATAACTGAAAATTTTCCTCGTCTTACTAATGTCTATCCCATTAATTAACTAGCCCATGATGAACACCATTCAAGAATACGATCTCGTTGCCCTAACGGAAGATGTTACGGCTACTCACAAAACGACCCATCAGCCCATCCTTCTGCGTCGCGGACAAATGGGAACTGTTTTAATGTCTTTTAATCAGCAAGCTTTTCTGATTGATTTTACCGATCAAAACGGCCAAACCTTTGCGATGGAAACCGTTGATCACTCAAAACTTCTACGGCTGATCAGTGAACCTGAATTAGTCTCAGTCTAAGATAAAACTTTCGCCAACTTTTAGATAGAACTCTTTATCTTGCTATTCGGGAAAAAACTTTCAACAGCTTATTTCATCAAGAAATTGGTCAAATACTCCTTGAAGAAAAAACACTAAAACTAATTATCTTTAACCCTGACAATGAGGTAATCACCCAATGGATAAACTAAACCATTACCGCAAAATTATTCATCAGATTCTTGTCCCCTATAGCCAAATTATTTATAACAATGCGGACATTCAAAATCGTCTAGCTTTTGATCCTCAGAATGATCAATATCTCGTCATTTCAGAAGGTTGGCAACAGAATCAGCGTTATCATGATTGTCTGATTCATTTAGAAATTATTAACGAGAAAATTTGGGTACAATGTGACAACACCGAAGACGGTATCACCAAAGAATTACTAAGCGCAGGCATTGCTAAAGAAGATATTGTTTTGGGATTCCATGAACCTAAAATACGTCAATATACAGGCTTCGCTGTCGCTTAACTTTCAAATATGATGGACAATTCTCAAAACCGCAATCGCCGCCAAATGAATCACTATTAGAAGAAGATTAGAAACTCTTGATAACCCAAGTCAGCCATGAAAATCACCTACTTTCAGGATACGGATACTCTATACCTAGAGTTCAATAACAATCCTATTGTCGAGACTCAAGAAATCAATGAAAATACAAAATACAAAATACAAAATACCTTGGTCGATCTTGATCAGCAGGGGAATATTTGTGCAATCACCTTGAAACAGGCCAAAAGCTTAACGGATCTGAATGCTTTTTCCCTCGAAACTATTGTCGCGCCTCAATTAGGTTCAAGTTTATAAGAGTTGTCATAATAAAATTATTCTATAAACCTTGACGTGATATAATATATATGACATTTGGGCGCAGATTCCTTGTGACCCTATAATCGGACAAATTCGTTATTATCAATGACAACAACTTTAATCAATCACATTGAAATTACCCCAGAAACTTGTGGCGGTAAACCGCGCATCGCAGGTCATCGCATCAAAGTCCAAGATGTCGTTATTTGGCACGAACGCCTGGGAATGTCACCCGATGAAATTGTTTATCATTATCCCAGCATTACTTTAGCTGATGTTTACGCGGCCCTTTCTTACTATCACGATCACCTTGAAGAAATTAGACAACAAATCACAGATGATGATACCTTTGCCAAGGAAATGCAAGCTAAAACACCTTCTCTAGTCCAAGAAAAACTAAAAAAATGAATGGGCAATAAAATTAAATTTCACCTTGATGAAAATGTAAGCTATAACATTGCTCTTGGATTGCGCCAGCGAGGCCTTGATGTTACTACCACTCCAGAAGAAAATTTATTGGGGGTATCCGATGAAATACAATTGCAATTTGCCTTAGCCAATGGTCGCGTGATTTTTACTCAAGATACTGATTTTTTAAGAATCAATCAATCATCTATAACTCATGCAGGAATTGCTTACTGTCCCCAACAAAGTAAATCATTGGTCAAATAATTCGAGGACTACTCTTAATCTGGGAAATTCTTGAACCAGAAGAAATGTATAATCACATAGAGTTTATATAGAACAGCATGAAAATGCCTGCCAAAGATATTTTCCATGATTGTGTAAAACACGCCCTAATCAAAGACGGCTGGACAATTACCCATGACCCCCTACGGATTCGTTTAGCAAGAGGTAAAAACCTGTTTGTTGATTTGGGAGCAGAAAGACTATTAGCCGCAGAAAAAGGAACGGAAAAAATAGCCATTGAAGTTAAGAGCTTTACTCGTCCCTCTGATATGAAAGACCTCCAAGAAGCAGTTGGTCAATTTGTCGTTTATACCCATCTTTTAAGGCGTTATTATCCCGAATATAAACTATTTTTGGCTGTTAGCGAAAACACCTGCAAAACAGTATTTGAAGAAGAAGCAGGTCAAACCTTAATTGAAGATGGTATTATTCAGTTATTTAGTTTTGATCCCAACCAGGAGGTAATTGTACGATGGCTTCCTTAATTGCCCAATATCGGCAAATTATTGAAAAAACATTCCAAGATTATGCCGACTTCCTCGACACCGATCGCCAAATCCAAATCGAATTAGTCCTAGATCAAACCCGCGATCGCTATTTATTGGTTGAAACAGGTTGGCAAAATGGTTATCGAATCTACGGAACCCTATTACATATTGATATTATTGATCAAAAAATTTGGATTCAACACGACGGAACTGAGGATGGTATTGCCGATGAATTAGTAGCCGCAGGAATCCCTCAAAACCAGATTATTTTAGCCTTTAAATCCCCTGAAATTAGACCCTATACAGGCTTTGCTGTCGCTTAACGTTCAAATACGATGGACAATTCTCAAGACCGCGATTGCGCTCTCAACTACTGCCAACAAGCCCTTAAATTCCCCCAGGATCTAGGCATTCCCCTAATGAAAGACGGAGAGGAACTCCTCGTAAAAATTCAGGTTACATTAGAAGGAAATTAGAAAACCTTGATCAGCTATACCAACCATGAAAATTAAAGCAATTCTCAAAATTTAACTTTTTATCCAAATAGGAGAAATTTCATGAGTACCACCATCAATCTTAAAATTACGTTTGAATCTCTAACCGAAGCCATTAAATCCCTTGACTTAACGCAAAAACAACAATTATTAGAAATACTAGAACAACAAATTTTTCAAGCAGAAGAGGCTTACTATCAAGACGATGAGGAAACCCCTAGCAGAACTTCAGCAAGTTCGGGATGAATATCAATCAGGCGACTATGTGACCCTTGAACAATACTTGAGCAAGGATTAAATCATAATGGGTTATAGTATTAAAATCTCTAAATCTGTACAAAAACAGATTGATGACTTACCTAATGCTATGAAAGGTCGTATTCTTGAAAAAATTAAGGGTTTGGAAATAGAACCCTGTCCTTCTGGCATTGTTAAATTAAAAAATTCTGAACAGGAACACCGTCTCCGTATCAGTGATTATCGAGTGCGTTATCAAATTGTGTTCTTCGTTACTTGGTATGGTTTGATCGGGTGGCATAAATAGACTAAATCCTTATCTGGCAAAAGACTTAATTGATTAGCTCGTTCTAGATCGAAAACAATTGGCAAAAATCGAAGCAATGTCTTTATATATAGGGTTTGCTGAATAAATCTAAAAACCTTGTTGGATAAGACTTTTGGACTTTTTTCCCCTCAAAAAGTACCAGATATGGGAGTGATCAGGGGTAAATTCAGGGACTTTTTCCCTGAAAATTAGGTAATTGACCCCCTCAAAATCGGTAAAACCCCACACCCCACACCCTACACCCTGCCCCTAGGAAAAACTTTTTCAGCAAACCCTATTTATTGAGAATAAACGGGCAATCAGACTTAACATCTAGGGGGAGATGTTCCAGTTGCTCGCTTTGTTTTGTCACCCCTTGAAGTCAATCCATCTGGTCAAGATAAGAGATAATATTCCTGGCAAGGTTTGGGAAAAAATCTCAAAATGTTGCGCCTC
>NZ_JAPZRB010000131.1:0-2966 GCF_027531105.1 Microcystis sp. LE18-22.4A | reverse complement strand
AATTAAACGCGAAACTGTAGCTGTGGTGACGGCTAACATCTCCTCGGCGGACAATTGCGGTTGCTGACGGGTATCGGCGATCGCATCATGGGTATAGATGCCCACTTCTAAACAGGTTTCCCTCTTAAGTTCCTCGTCATAAGCTTCCAATTGTTGGGAAGCAGTAATCACCGCCGCCGGTCCAGTTTCACAACCCTTGCGATAGGTGGTGGTGGCCTCGTAGGGAATCGGCAGGATCACGGCCTTAGCTGTGGCGTAAGTTGCGATCGCTTCACTCCCTAAAAATTGTTCGCTACCGGTGGCGCAAGACAATAACATGGGCAAGTCACAGAAAATTTTAGTCTAATCTTCTATTATAAATATTTTGACTATTTTTGTCTATCTCAACTGACTCCAAACGTATCTACTACAATGGCAGAAAACCCTTATCCATCAATGGATACATCCCTCGATTTCTCGCTCAAGATTGGTTTGCTGCGGGCGATAATCTGGAAATATTAGCAAAAATAAATTCAGAACGATTTTGCGCCGTTTCAGCGATCACTAAAATTGTTAAGAATTGTACAACCCTCTTGTTATAAGGCTTTTTATGTCATGAAACCTTAAAATGAGAATTGCTGTGGAAATATAGCCATCAGTTAGGCTGCTTCATACTGCTGTAACAAAAAACAATTATCCCCCGATAGCGATCGCTATCGGGGGATAATTATCAATTTTTGTCAAGAGGTGCGATTAGATATAGGAATCATCGCTAGAATGAGCCTAATTGTCAGGAATTTAGTTAAGTTAAACAAGGTTTTTGGCAAGATGCTAATCTGGCTAACACGCTTTTGGGCGTGATATAGGGAAGACTTCTGGCGATTGCGCCTAAATGGGGTGATATACGGAAAGTTGACCCATATCGTTACGATGCAGAGTTTTATAGAGAAAGTTTCCGTTTTTGACCTTTATTAAGGAGAGCTAAATGTCCGAAGTAACTATTCAAGGGCTTGATAGAAGTGATCTCAATGAGGTGGAGAATCATGCTCTAGATATACTGCTTAACCTCCCGTTAGCTAATTTCAATCAGATTAAGCAAAGGCTAGAACTGGATGTCCCAGGAGTAGTAGGGCGAACTACTTTAGATAAGTTCATTGCCTTCTGCCAGCAAAAAGGTTTGGACTTATCTGAAGCTGGTGTAAATGCCTTCAAAGCTGCTAACGGTCTTGGTAATACTGGTCTCCTTCGAGGTGTGATTGGTCCTCAAACGGCAGGTATTTACTTTGATGTTCTGATGTCCGTAGCTCCTCCACCCAGTGGAGGAAGAAGGATTAACGATGCAGGACTGGAACTTGTAAAAGAATTTGAAGGTTTACATAGCCGAACCTTCCGATCGGGTCCGCGTCGAGGTCAGCTTGTGCCTAATGGCGGTGTAACAGCTTATTTCGATCCTGTAAGAGTGCCAACAATAGGCTGGGGGAATATAGACTCAGTAACAGCTAGGGACGTTGACGTTAAAGTTATTACTCTCCTTGAGGCAGAGAATCTGCTGAGGTCTGATTTAGCGAGTGCTGAAGATGCGGTGAGTGATCTAATCACAGTTCCTCTAAATGACAATGAGTTTTCTGCTTTAGTCAGTTTTACCTTCAACCTTGGTGCAGGTGCACTTCAAGACTCGACTTTACGTAAACGTTTAAATCGAGGGGACAATCGTGTAAGTATTGCCAATGATGAATTTAGAAAATGGGTGCTGGCTGGTGGCAGAGAATTGCCAGGTCTTGTTCGGAGAAGAAAAGCTGAACGAGATTTGTTCTTGAGCTAAATACAACAGGGAGCATCTCATTTATGCAAGTGAGTAATTATACTTATCCATAAAACTGGTTTCTAGCAAGGCTTTCAAAATAGCTTGACATAAAAACCTGATTTAGGGGTTACAAAGGTGAGATGCTCCCAATACAACAACTCTAAATTCACTGATGAGGAGAAGTGCGATCGCCGATCTTGTAGGGTGCGTTCCCTAATGCAACTTCTACCGCTCCACCGATCGATTTTTGGGGAACGCACCATGCACATTGATTAAAGCTGTAAGTCTAGGCGTTGCTGAATCAAGGTATGAATGCCAACTGTGCATCGTATCCAAAAGTTAGTTTGGGTCTAGCGGCAAGATGTAGGCAGAGTAGTCAAGTGAAGTGTCCCATGCCTGAGCCTCACCTTGTATAGAGCCGACAAATGACTTTAGGATACAATGACGATAAAAGCTAGTAGCCAGTTGGATATATTTGTTATGGCATTAATATCCCGTGTTGTTCACAGTGATCCCGACATTCTAGGGGGAACCCCTGTTTTTGTAGGAACTCGTGTGCCGATGAGAACCCTACTTGATTATCTTGAGGCTGGTGATTCATTAGAGGTATTTCTAGACCATTTTCCCAGTGTCAGTCGAGAACAGGCGATCTCAGCCCTTGAATTAGCAAAGGAAATGTTGACAGCCTATGCGAATCCTGCTTGATGAATGCGCCCCACGCCCGTTAAAGCGTGAGCTTGCCGATTACGAGGTATGCACAGTTGTTGAGATGGGATGGTCAGGGAAAAAGAACGGTGAGTTGCTGAGGCTGATGAGTCAGGAGGGTTTCACGATTCTCCTCACTACAGATCAAAATTTGCGTTATCAGCAAAATTTACAGCAAACTGGAGTGGCAGTTATTGTTCTTGTAGCAACCAGCAACAAACTTTCTGACTTACTTCCCCTAATGCCAGATGCCTGTAGCGTATTAGATAAAGTCTCTCCAGGAGAAGTGATTGAAGTTGGAGGCTCCTGAAAGTTGTGTTGGCGAAAGCAGCATAACTCCGCATCCCTGGCGATATCTCGATCCCAAATCACGGGAATCTGCTGTTTAGCGATTAATTCGGCTTCTTCTCGACAAATAGCCCGAATTCCCACGGGTAAGGTCGGTAAACCCATTTCTAACACCCGACGCATCACACAG
>NZ_JAPZRB010000387.1:0-3018 GCF_027531105.1 Microcystis sp. LE18-22.4A | reverse complement strand
CCGATCAGATAAAGACTGGTGTTATTAAAACCGAGTCCCAAGAATCGCAGAATCATAAAACACATGAGAACGGCAATTAGTAGGGGAGTACCGTCGATCCACTGGGTATGGTCATAATTATTACCCTCTAACCCCAAATATTCTTCCTTGACCACCCGTTTCGCTAACATGGGATTACCGATCGCCCGTTGTTGCCAATCGGCTAGTTTACCCGGTGTCACCTGCAATCCCAAATCGTTTGCTTCCCCTTCCATAATTTCGCGGATCGCCTTTTCTGGTAAAGCTTCCAATTCGATGCGGGGAAGCTTCAAAAAAATATCTCTGGCCGGGGGGTAAGTGGCCAATAATAATATCGGCTGTCCCTGTAAATGCAGTTTTTCTAACCAACAACGCAGGGAAACGGGGAACCTGTGGGCATTGTCCATGACCAGAAAAGCGACGTTACCCTCTAACCATTCGGCGATGGTTTCCTGTAACTGTTGTGCCGTCATCGGTTTGCCCTCTAGCGTCTCCGTATCTACCTCCAAATCCCCGGCGATTTCCAGAAGCATCTGTTTGACCGTGCCGATAGCAGGGGCGGACACCGGAAACCCCCGCCCCCACAAGTCCTCAATTACCCGCTCCGCTAAAAAGGTCTTTCCCGCACCAGCTTCCCCCACCACCAACAAACTGGCATTGGCTAGTAGGGCAGCTACCACCCGCTCTTTTTCTGCTCGCCTATAGCAGGGGATTGAAAGGGAATCATCAACGGAACGGATCGACAAAGACTGACGCTCACCGTCCGCTCCAACCCCGTAGGTATAGACCCGCTCCTCCCCGTTAGCCAATCTCCTTCTGTGTCGCTCGATCATCGTTCCGATTCCCAGTTCCCTTTCTTAACTATAGTTCCCCCCAATCTTTACTAGGGGATAACTCTGTACTACTTTACTTCCGGTGAGAGAAAGTGAAGTATTGACCGCTATTCGTGGCATCCTAGAGATAGGTGGTAAACCTTGACAATTGCATTGATAATAATCGATGGTTTTACTGGATTTACTCTATCTATCACCAAAGGGCGGGTAGGCAATCGCTTAAGAGGAATAATCGAAATCAGTTTTGGAAGTTGGGGAAATGCCGGAACGATTACTAAGACTAGACGATTTAAAGACTTTAACTAGCCCCGATGGGGTAGCGTCCCTATTCCATCGGTTAGGTTACGATGCCGAAGCGCAACCCCTAAACCTAGAGGACTTGCAGTTAACTTCCAGAAGTGCCGAAGCTGTCTATGATGCCTACCTGATTGCCGATCAGGGGAATGGGGGATTACAGGTGTTGCTGTTCCAATTGCAGCCGGAGGAGTGGTCTTCCCCCAGTGTTGCCAGTAGTCGCATGAAAGCGATCGCCTCTCAGGTAGGTCGTCGTGATACCGAGTTTCTCTTATTGGCAACCAAAGACTACAACCAATTGATGTTGGTCAATCCTCGCAAGAGCTTTGACGATAAGATGAACCTCAAGGCCAGCATCAGAAAACTTTTAATTGACCGTACCAATCCTACCGCTTATGACCTCGATCGATTGGAAGCGATCGCTGTCAGGGATAAGTCACCGCAGGAACTCTACAAGGTACAGTGTGAAGCCTTTGATGTTGAGAAGCTGACTAAGAGTTTCTATAGGGGATATAAACAACTGTTTGATCAGGTTCAGCAGGCAGTAAAGTTGCACAATGACCACCCCTATTTTGAGGACTCAGACCGTTTACACCAGTTCTCTCAGCGACTGTTAGGAAGGATAATGTTCCTCTACTTTCTCCAGAAGAAAGAGTTTTTGGCGGGGGATCGTCGTTTCCTCACTACCCAATACAAACATCTAAGACCCGACCCCGATGACACAGAATATTACACTAGCGTCCTCGAACCCTTATTTTTCCAGACGTTGAACCAACAGCGTCCCAATCTCGATTCAAAATGGGGCAAGATTCCCTACCTCAACGGCGGTCTATTCGATCGAGATTATGGTCCGGGAATTAGGGACACGGCGGGGCGGCCGACACCGGAAACCATCGCCTTACCCAATCGGCTGTTTGACCCGGGGGATACGGATAGTATTCTCGGCTTTTTCAACGGTTACAACTTCACCATTGCCGAGAACGTGGCGGGGGATGAAGACGTGGCGGTTGACCCGGAGATGTTAGGGAAAGTATTCGAGAATATGCTGGCCGCTGACGAACGGGGACAATCGGGGACGTTCTACACCCCCAGAGGCATCGTCCAGTTCATGTGTTCTGAGGTGTTGTCCCGTTACCTCGCCGATGAGACGGGGATGAGCTTAGAAGTTTTGCAGAAGTTGATTGATTATGACCCTGACTTACCCGATTCAGAGTTCAATCAGTTGATGACTCCTCAACAGACTAAAAGTCTAAAACAGGCGATCGCTTCCATTAAAGTGCTTGACCCTGCCGTAGGTTCGGGTGCGTTCCCTCTCGGTATGATGCAGGTAATCCTGAACGTGAGACAGGCCGTAGCCAGACGGGAAGGGATGAAAGTTTCTAGGGGAAGTCTCACTATCAGCCAATGGAAACGGGATATTATTGCCAATAATCTCTACGGTGTCGATATTAAACCAGAAGCGATCGAAATCGCTAAATTGAGGATGTGGCTGTCTCTGGTAGTGGACATCCCCAACATAGAAGATGTGGAACCCTTGCCTAACCTAGACTACAAGCTGATGTGTGGGGATTCCCTCATCTCTACCATTCACGGGGAACAGTTAATCCCAGACCCCACCAAAACTCAGCAGGCGATGTTAGCCGTTACTCCTATTCAGATTGCGATCGCTCCTTTACTTGAGCTAGAAAAAAGATATTTTGATGTCCAGACGGAAGAACGTCATCGACTACGGGAACAGATACTTGAAGCTGAGGCCAATGTGTTTCGGGTGGCGGTGAGCGATCGGCAGCAGTATTGGTTAGGTAAGCAGAAAGAATTAGAAACCGAGATTAAAACTATGAAAGGTAAGGTTTCTAGAACTCAGGAAAAGGAA
>NZ_JAPZRB010000487.1:0-6592 GCF_027531105.1 Microcystis sp. LE18-22.4A | reverse complement strand
AAAATTTCTCTCCCCGACAAGCATTAAACAAAGCATTCCTGAGTAGGGATAATTCATGAATTATCCCTACGGAATTATCCCTACGGAATTATCCCTACGGAATTATCCCTACGGAATTATCCCTACGGAATTATCCCTACGATCTGAATTGTTGTTACGGTGATTATAAAATCGGCCTGATTTTTTTTCTCAAAACCCTTGACAAATGGCGAGACTTGCTTTAGACTTTTTATATAATGGAAATCCGTGCGCCCATATATATAGGGTTTTTGAGGGAAGATAAGAGAGAAAAAAATAGACTCCAAAATCGGGATGGGTAGGAATAAGGATATAAGGTATGAAGACGGAAAATTTCTCTCCCCGACAAGCATTAAACAAAGCATTCCTGAGAGTCAAACCGAGTCGTAGTCAGGTGGAGAAGTTTCAAACCCACCTAGTACAACTCTTGGGGAGTATAAACGAGACAGAATCGGAGGAGTTCCACAAAAACCTGCTTGCAGACTTTCTCAAACACAGCTACTACAGTCCCCAACATTTCATCAACACCAAGGGAAGGAGTCACTAACCCCGCCCTAAAAGGGACGGGGCTTGCCTAGACCAATTTAGGCGACGCAAGTAGAGACTACCGCATCGAGACACAATCTGGCACAGACCTCCGAATACTTCCCTAGTTCGGATTCCCTCTCAGCTTTATTGGTAAAGCGTTGTTAGACAAGACATCTTGATTGTGTTGCGGAAAGGGACTTTAACTTTACTCTTAAGGATTATCTCCATGGCAAGAGTTCCTGTTATCTCAAAAGACGGAAAGTCGTTGATGCCCACCAAACCCAGTCGTGCCAGACGGTGGATTAAGGAAGGAAAAGCTATCGGTAAATTCAACGACTTAGATATTTTCTATGTCCAGCTAATCGATGAACCTTCTGATAGTAAAACCCAACCGATTGCCATTGGTATTGACCCGGGTAAATTATTCTCTGGAATTGGCGTTCAATCCTCCCTTTTTACTCTTTGGAAGGCTCACTTAGAACTTCCTTTTAAACGAGTAAGAGAGCGCCTGGACAATAGACGGTTAATGCGAAGAGGACGTAGAAAAAGACGGATTAACCGCCAACTTCCTTTTAATCTAAGAGCGCATCGACAAAAACGATTTTCAAATAGAAGAACAGGAAAATTAGCTCCCTCAATCAGAGCTAATCGTCAACTTGAACTTCGAGTCGTTTCCGAACTAACCAAAATCTATCCAATTACCGATATTTACTTTGAGTACATCAAAGCCGATGTTGATTTAACTTCTGGTAGAAAAGGGGCTAAGTCTGGAAAAGGTTTCTCGCCGGTTATGGTTGGACAGAAATGGGCAATTGAGCAACTGTCTCAATTGGCAACAGTCCATACTCGCTTTGGTTGGCAAACCTCTAATCTCAGAAAACATTTGCGACTAGAAAAGTCTAAAAATAAAGCAGAACAATCACCCGAAAGTCATGCTAACGATGGAATTGCTCTTGCCTGTTTTCAATTTTTCGATTATTGGCCATTCCATACTTCTAATGGACATGGATATGATTGGAAGGGTTATGTTAAAGTAACAAACGCTCCCTTTGCTGTCATCAAACGTCCTCCTGTTAGTCGTCGTCAACTTCACCTGATGGTTTTTTCTAAGGGTGGTAAACGACGTAAATATGGTGGCTCTACCACAAGACATGGGTTCCGTAAAGGAGATTTAGTTTCTTCTCCCAAAGGAATTGGTTATGTTAGTGGAGATACCGAAAAACAGCTATCTGTAAGCGATGCCAATGGTCAACGATTGGGACAGATAACTGTTAGCAAGATTCAGTTAATTCGTCGTTCTAACGGTTTAATTGTTTCTCACTAACTCATATAAAGCCGCCCTCCGCTATCGCTAAAGGGCGGGGTTTCAGACCCATTTTTTCGATGAGTATAAAAAGCAAACCTCCTTCACAATCTCGCCTGATCGGTAATGTTTTATTAGCCGTAGGCGGCTTATTTCTGATTGTTAACCTTCTTTTCCCGCAATTATTTGGCCCTAGCGTCCCCAAAGTTCCCTATAGTCTTTTTATCGACCAAGTGGAAGATGGCAACGTCGCTAGGGTATCCGTGGGACAGAATGAGATTCGTTATCAGCTTAAAAACGACCAAGAGGGCAACTACGGACGAATTTTCAGCACTACACCGATTTTTGACCTAGAATTGCCCAAACGTCTAGAAGCTAAGGGCGTAGAATTCGCCGCCGCACCACCGCCAAAAAATGGCTGGATTGGCAGTGTCCTTAGTTGGGTGATTCCTCCCCTGATTTTTGTTGGTATTTGGCAATTTTTCCTCGCTCGCAGCGGTGGCGGTGGTCCGGCCGGGGCTTTATCGATTACCAAAAGTCGCGCTAAAGTCTATGTGGAAGGAGACACCACCAAAACCACTTTTAAAGATGTGGCCGGTGTGGAAGAAGCGAAAACCGAATTAGCCGAAATCGTCGAATTTCTCAAATATCCCCAACGTTACATTCAAATCGGGGCGCGGATTCCCAAGGGGGTCCTCCTCGTCGGTCCACCGGGGACAGGGAAAACCCTGCTGGCAAAAGCAGTCGCGGGAGAAGCGGGAGTTTCTTTTTTTAGTATCTCGGGTTCGGAATTCGTGGAACTCTTTGTCGGTGCGGGTGCGGCCCGAGTGCGAGATCTGTTTGAACAGGCCAAGAAAAAAGCCCCCTGTATTATTTTTATCGATGAATTAGACGCGATCGGTAAATCTCGCGCTAACGGTAATTTTATGGGGGGTAACGATGAACGGGAACAGACTTTAAACCAATTATTGACGGAAATGGACGGTTTTAACGCTGGCGATGCGACGGTGATCGTGCTGGCCGCTACTAATCGCCCCGAAACTCTTGATACCGCCCTTTTACGCCCCGGCCGTTTTGATCGTCAAGTGTTAGTTGATCGCCCCGATCTGGCTGGACGGTTAAAAATCCTCGAAATCTACGCAGGTAAGGTAAAATTAGGATTGGGTGTGGATTTAAAACAGATTGCTACCCGTACCCCCGGTTTTGCTGGTGCTGACTTAGCTAATCTAGTCAATGAGGCGGCTTTATTGGCAGCGCGCAATCAACGCAGCACCGTCGCCCAAGAGGACTTTAATGAGGCAATCGAGCGGGTAGTGGCCGGTTTAGAGAAGAAAAGCCGGGTTCTCTCGGAAAAAGAGAAGAAAATCGTCGCTTATCACGAAGTTGGTCACGCTCTCGTCGGTGCAGTTATGCCAGGGGGTGGTAAAGTTGCTAAGATTTCGATCGTGCCTCGCGGCATGGCAGCCCTCGGTTATACCCTGCAAATGCCCACGGAAGACCGTTTCCTGATGGATGATACGGAATTACGCGACCAAATTGCTACTCTTTTAGGTGGTCGGGCTGCCGAGGAGATTATCTTTGGTAGTATTACTACTGGGGCCGCTAATGACCTGCAGCGGGCGACGGACTTGGCCGAACGCATGGTGACGACCTATGGTATGAGTAAGACCCTGGGTCCACTGGCCTACGAAAAAGGTCAACAGAATAGTTTTTTGGGAGATGGCATGATCAATCCCCGGCGCTTGGTGAGCGATGATACGGCCAAAGCGATCGATAATGAAGTGAAAGAGATTGTCGAAAATGGTCATCAGCAAGCCCTAGATATTCTCGCTCAAAATCGCGATTTACTCGAAGAAATTGCCCAAGAAATCCTCAGTAAAGAGGTGATTGAAGGGGAACAATTGCAAGCACTGCTCGATCGCGTTAAACCCCTCGATCGAGAACCTGTTACTGTTTAGATCGATTTGATTTTTACCTTACCCCATCTTTCTTCAAGATGGGGTTTTTTCTCTTAGACCTCGTCTAAGAGCTAATTTCACGACCGAGGTGGGCAAGCTTCTCTAGAACAGATTGAAGCAAGGATCGCCGCTGCTCGACGACAATATCTAAGTTAGCCCACATATACTTTACGTCTTTGTAGGCATTGTCCAGCAAGGCAAGTAATAATTCGCGATCTCCTGCGATGTCTTTTTGGGATGGATCACAAGTTGGTTGGGGTAATAAGTCCGCTGGTGGAGAAGGAGGGAAGGGCGATCGCTCGGACTCTAGCTGTTGAATCGTTTGTTGTAAATTTTCAATCACCCCATACATTTCCATCGGGTCAAAAACCCGCAAGAGACTGGTTTGTGTAACAATGCCCAACCCCCGCCCCCAGTTCCAAGAAACCACCAAACGCCCCACCCGCCGTTTTTGCATTTCCTGATGGGCCGTCCACAGGGAATCCTCGGGGCTGAGGAGAAATAACGGCGTACTCATCACCGTCTGGGCCCTAGTTTTGTGCAGATCGATTTGAACTGCTTGAAATTGGACAAGATCTCGCTCTGTCACAATACCAACCGGGCAGTCATTGTCTTCTGAATCTCGTTGGGTGATCACCACACAACTGACACGATGTTCAGCCATTAACTGGGCCAATTGCAAGACTGTGGCGGTGAGTGGGGCCTGTACCACTTGACTGGTCATCACATCGGATACGCGACGAAACCGCAATAGATTGGCCGGACGCAATATCTGGCGAATACTTTCATGGGAGATCACCCCGATTAACTGTCCTTGGTCATCGACAATCGGCAAATGGCGAATGCGGTAGCGCCGAAACAAAAACAGGGCAGCAAAAATGTCTTGAGCAGATTGCTGGGGCAACGTGATCAGGGGATGTACCATCACATCGGCAACGGTTGTCTCGGACAGGTTAATCCCTTGAGCGGTGAGTCGCACCACATCGCGTTCTGTCAAAATTCCTAATAACTCTTGCCCCTGCACCACCAGCAGACAGCTAACACGCACCTCTCCGGCCGGAGCAGCTAGAGGGGATAGGTCATCGGTGAGTAAACACAGACGGCTATGGGCCTGACCGATCATGGCGATCGCATCCGCCAGAGAAGTGGTTGGCGGCACCGTCAAGGGTTGGCGATCGATCGCCTTTTCCAGATCGGGGGCCCAACTCAGAGGTGTATCGAGGGACATCAGCACCATCCTGCGATCGCAAAAGCCAAGATAGGCAGAACAGCCACTGGGCAAAGAACCCAGACTCTCAGAGTTGCCAAAACCCGTTCTAAAACTATCTCAAAGTGTAGCGTCATTTAACTTTTTCCTAAAATATGTAACGTTTTATTACAATTTTTATTAAACTCGTAAAGATTTTCGACCCACTTCGGTGTATCATAGAGGGATGTAACAGGGTAAAGCCTGAAACTTTTTATTTAGGGGTTATTGAGCCTCTAATGGTTTCAGGAGCGGCATCACCAGACGCTGGGGTGAGTACTTCTGGGTTCTGGTCGGCCTGAAGGGTTACTCCGGAAATTCTGGACACCTTTCCATATAGTCGATCAAGCACCCGCTTTACGGAAATACGCTGCCATGGTTGACCACGTTTGGTGGTGTAGCCCTGTTCATTAAGCCAATCTGCGATCTTCTGCAAGGATTTCCCTGATTTGTGATGACGGCGAATCAGTTCAATGACCCGGCACTCTTCCGGATCATCCACTAATTCACCATCGATCGATCGTTGTCCAAAGGCAGGGGAGCCGTAGCCCGCATAACCACCGTTGCTTGCTTTTGCTTGTCTACCTTGTTCTAGCCGCTCCCAGGCAGATAAATCGTTGGAAGGGGTCGCTGTCATAGGGGATGTCAATGCAATGACTTGCAATACCATATTACCGTAACTTAACGTCGCAAATTTGTTTTGATTGGGAGCAGCCGATGACGACTTACAAAGTCAAACCCCTGCATGAGCAGGGACTAGATATCACCATCGATGTCTGGGACGACCAAACTATAGACGATACCCCCGGGAGGTGGACATTGACTGATGCCATTTTTCTTTATTCATAGTCCTGAACCCCAACCCCTTTCTGGGGGGAAAGTTAAAGAGGCCAAGGCCAAGCATTTTTAGATGAGGAGCGGTTCAAAGCTGAATTTATATTGTAAAACGCAGCGAGCAGAGAATTTGTACTAAGTTGCACAAAATCAATTTGGAGATATAAACATGGGTACGGCTACATTTATTCAAGATGAAACTGAATTTGATTCCCTGTTAAAGAGTGAATCACTGTTGGTGGTAGATTGCACGGCAACTTGGTGTGGACCTTGCAAACTGGTGGCGCCGTTGATCGATCGATTGGCCGATGACTATCGCGATCGCGCCAAAGTCTTCAAACTTGACCTGGACAGTAACAAACCCGTAGCCAAACGCTTTGGGATTAGAAGTATTCCGGCTGTCATGGTATTTAAACAGGGGAAATTGATAGAAACATTAGTTGGGGTTAAACCCTATGAAGAATTTACCGCTGCGGTAGAACGACAATTATAGTCTTCCACTCTGGACAAACGTCCGACCTTAACCCTTTCCTTCTCACACCACTATTCAATTTTGAGGTATGGCGTTGACATCCTCGCCGCCCTAAAAGTGCGGCGATTCCTAAACCTCACGATTTAAGTTTCTGCTTCCACCACCGTCGCATACCACAGTTAAAAAACCATGTACTGTCTTACACAGAGTCCACAGACTTTCGCCCCATTTCA
>NZ_JAPZRB010000622.1:0-4539 GCF_027531105.1 Microcystis sp. LE18-22.4A | reverse complement strand
AGTGATTGGGGGGAAAATTTAGGGATTTTTTCCCTGAAAATTAGGTAATTGACCACCTGAAAATGGGTAAAACCCCACACCCCACACCCCACACCCCACACCCTGCCCCCACGAAAAACTTTTTCAGCAGCCCCTAAGTAGGTGGGTATTAAAAACTTTCAGATCCCCCCCTTATTAAGGGGGGATTAAGGGGGGATCGGCACCCCCCTTATCAAGGGGGGCAGGGGGGATCGAACCTAAAATCCATTTTTAATTTAATTATAACCAGCTACTTAAGTAAAACGTAGATACATTATTACTATCTAACAATTAATTGAGATTACCTACTTAATTAAAAATTAACTTCATTTTGATGCACGGAATCCAAATAAAACTTGATTACATCTTCCGATTTACCCTGACATTGCAACTGTCCCTTATTCAGCCAAATTGCTTGGTTACAGGACTCTTGAATTAAAGTCAAATCGTGGGAAACTACTAAAATAGTAGCGTTAGAATTCCAGAATTTTTTTAACCGTCGTTTACACTTATTTTTAAAACTTTCATCCCCGACGGAAAGGACTTCATCAAGAATAAGAATATCGGGGTGAACCTCTGTTGCGATCGCAAATCCTAAACGAGCCACCATCCCGGAAGAAAGAGATTTCACCGGCGCTCCCATATATTCTTCTAACTCAGCAAAGTCAAGGATATCTTTGGTTTTTTCCTTCATTTCCTGACGAGAAAATCCCAGCATTACCCCATAGAGAATAATATTATCTTTTACCGGTAAATCTGGATCAAAACCCGCTCCTAATTCAATTAGAGAAGCAATTTGTCCCCTGACTCTCACCTGTCCCTTTGTCGGTTCCAGAATACCACAAATAACTTTTAAGAGAGTAGATTTTCCTGCGCCATTAGCTCCAATAATACCTAATTTTGCTCCAGAATTAATGACTAAATCTATATCATCTAGAACTAATTTTTTGGCAGGCTGACGATATTTACCTTCAAGAATAGAGAAGATTGTCCTTTTTAGATCGTAGGAGAATTCTTCTTGAGTACGTCTTTCGAGAGACACTTGATCGAGTCGAATTACTTCTGTCATTTATAATAAATCCATAAATAAATGTCGCCAGAGTCGGAAGCAAGTCCAACCAATTCCTAAGATGATGATCCCACCGAGTAGAGATTGAAAAATCAAACCAAAATCCGGTAATCCGGGGGAAAGGGACAATTGGCGAATACTTTCGATTACTGGCAATAATGGGTTTAATAGGAGGAATGGTTGTACGGAGGGAGGAATAATTTCCGGGGGATAGAAAATCGGGCTGCTAATCCAAGCGACAAAACAAACAATTTCGTAAAAATAGGGTAAGTCTCTGAAGAAAACGTAGAGGGTACTGACAAAGAAACCCACTCCCGTGCAAACCAGAGAAAGACCGATCACAGGAAAAATCAGAGCAATTACATTAATTAAACTTTGAGATTTCCAGAGAGTTACTATAGCCAAAAGGGGAAAGATACTAATAGCAAATTGAAAAATATTTGCCACTACCATCGAAAGGGGAAAGATGCTAACCGGCAGACGAATTTTATTTAAAATACTGCCATTACTAACGATACTAGGTAAAGCTTGGTTAGTGGAAGCATTAAAAAAATTTATTACTACTAAACCAGTGAAAGCCGCTAGGACATAGTTAACTATAGAATTATCAAAATAAGAGGCGAAAACCGTGCCGAAAATTGCCGTGTATAGTGCAGTCATAATCAGGGGATTTAACAAGGACCAGTAAACCCCCAGAAAAGAACCCCGATAGCGTCCCTTGAGATTACGTTCCACTAAAACACTAAGCAACTCGTAATATCGCCGCGCTGTTGACCATCTAGTTTTTGTCTGGAGATCGGTCATAGGGATAATTGTCATCTCGTCAGTATTCAGTGCTTCATTCTAAACGATTACCGTCAATTTTGTCTATCGATCGAGAGGGGAATCTAGTTTTTATCCAGTTCCCGATGACTCTCCCTCTCGGGAAAAAGTTCCCTTCCTAGGCCATTTATCTGGCTCAAAAAGCTTAAAAACCGCTAAAAGCCTCTTTTTTTAGGGTTGAACTCGGTTTTTAGGGACAGGCTCAGCTAATTGACCTAGACTCTAGCAGGTTTGCCAATAAAATAGACATCAGATAAAAGCCAAGAAACGCCGATTTAAACACAGTTAATCTCAGAAAAACCGGAGTCAAAAACCGATAACTGAACAACTTCCTAACAGCCAAACCAAGAATTTAATCTAATTGATGTCCCGTCAGTTCCACAAAGATATCTTCGAGGTTGGAAGGGCGACACATTACTCCAGTTTTATCGCTCAAACTGTCAAGATAGGCATTGGCATCAGCCACGGTGGGGAAGAATTTATAATCGATTTTATCGCCAACTTGTTTGATAACTAAACCCTCGCCATACTTAGTGCGAAAATCCGTTATAGTTCCTAATTCGATTAATTTGCCTGCGTCCATAATGCCAATTCTGCCCAGTTTTCCTGTGCCGTTATCCTGACAGAGAAATTCCACTTCTTCCATGTAGTGAGTGGTTAATAAAATTGTCATTCCTTGCTGGTTTAAATCGCGAATTACTTCCCACAAACGACGACGATTTTGGGGGTCTAAACCGACCGTCGGTTCATCGAGAAAGAGTATTTTTGGTTCGTGAAGAAGAGCGCGAGCAATCTGTAAACGTCGTTTCATCCCTCCGGAAAGAGTTTTGGCAAGGGCAGATTTTCGATCGCTTAAACTGACATAATCTAAATAGCGATCGATTAATTCCTGTCTCTGGGGATTGGGGATATGGTGCATCCGGCCGTGAAATTCCAGATTTTCCCAGACGGTTAATTCCCCATCAACGCTAATCTGTTGCAAGACTACCCCTATATTTTTCTTCACCTGATCGCGGTATTTTTTCACATCATACCCCGCCACTGCGATTTCTCCTTGACTTGCTTCGGTTAGGGTGATAATCATGCGGATTGTCGTCGATTTTCCCGCACCGTTGGGACCGAGTAAACCAAAGATTTCCCCTTTTTCGATGGTAAAGGAAAGCTCGTTAACTACTGGGAGATTGTTATAGATTTTAGAAACGCGATCGAGAGCAATAGCGGCGGTCATAGTTACAAAAGTTAATATTCCAGCTAGGGATTAGTGTAACCGAATTAGCCCAACTCGACTCCGATTTTATCCTTCCCTCCCGCACTCACCATATCGACGGTTTGACATCCTCACAATCAGATTAGAATACAGATAAAAATTTTGACTTTGCTGGTATCAGATGCGAGTTTTGCTGCCGATTCTCTGTTTATGTCTAGGAATAGGGGAATTTTTCCTCAATCCCCCGATTAGTCTGGGCAATTCCCTTCCCGCAACCACGGCAACCCGAACGGAAACCCGTTTGCTGCTGAATTTAAAAAAAAGACGGGTTTTTGTTTACCAAGGACAGAAAATAATTGCTTCTTACCCAGTGGCGATCGGTCGTCGGGGTTGGGAAACCCCGACGGGACAATTTAGGGTGATTCAGATGGTGCGGGAACCCGTCTGGGAACATCCTTTCACCGGGCAACTGGTGCCATCGGGAAAAAACAACCCTTTAGGGGCGCGTTGGATCGGATTTTGGACCGATGGCGCGAATTTTATCGGTTTTCACGGTACACCGCAAGAAAATCTCATCGGCCGGGCCGTCTCCCACGGTTGCGTCAGGATGCGCGATCGAGATATAAAGGCTTTATTTGAAAAGGTACAAATCGGCACTTCAGTGATAGTAATCGCTCAATAGAAACAATGGGGAAAAAATGTCACATTTACGAACACTTTACCCGATGATGTCGAGAGAGCCGTCTTAACCAGTAATTTAGATAGTCAACAGTTTAAAATGAGAGAAACTAAGCCAAGAGGATAAGCGGTGAATATTATTGAACTAATCGGGATCGTGGCGGGAATATTAACCACTGTCTCTTTTTTACCCCAAGTGATTAAAACTTGGCGTTATCGTTCGGCTAAGGACTTGTCCCTAACTATGTTTATTTGCTTTTGTCTGGGGGTTTTTCTTTGGCTGATCTACGGGATTTATGTGAGCAGCAAACCGATTATAGTCGCTAATTTTGTTACTTTTATCTTAGCGGGGACAATTCTCTATTTTAAGATTAAATATGATTAAATTGACAATCCCTTGCAGCCCTCTTGGCTCACGTCAACGAAGGCAGCAGGCGGTTGGCAGGGGGCCGTGTCAACTTAAAGAATTTTGTGTTAAAATATTGATACTCGGTCGAGCATTGTCAAAATGTTTGTACTAGAATACAAAGTTAAGCCAAAACCTAATCAGATAGAAGCCATTAACGAAGCAATACGGACAACCCAATTTGTTCGGAATAAAGTTCTGCGTTATTGGATGGATAATCAGGGTGTTGGCAAAACAGAGTTATTTCGATACAACACAGCATTAAGGAAAGAGTTTAAATTTGTTGATGATTTAAACTCCCATGCTTGCCAGACTGCCGTAGAAAGAACCTTGCGGGCA
>NZ_JAPZRB010000346.1:0-39759 GCF_027531105.1 Microcystis sp. LE18-22.4A | reverse complement strand
AACCAAGCTAAAAACTGAACCTTGACAACAGATAGTAGGGGGTTTTGTTCAGAAAAGAATTCAAATTCGGCCTTGAACGAGTAAAACTTTCTAGGAAATAAGGTTGAACATGAGATTTTTTCGACTTGTTCAAAGTGGCCGTCCGGCATTCGGACACTCAAAACGGACGGGTCGAAAGAGTCAGACTTAAGCAATTAAGCGTTTTTCGCTATCTGCGTCAACCCCGTTCAGCGACCACCCTAAAAAAGTGGCGTGGTGAGGAATCGCCGTCCGTTTTACGGCGGCGAGGATGTCAATAACTGACGGTGATAATCGCCCCATAACCGGGCTGCCTGTTGACTACTGCCCGCAGTGGGAGAATTATTATCATTCCCTAACCAAATGCCTGTCACCCAGTCGCGACGGGGAAGATAGCCGATAAACCAGAGATCCACATAATTATCCGTAGTTCCCGTTTTACCCGCTTCTCCCATGCCAATACTAGCAGCGCCTCCTGTACCATTAGTTATCACCCCCCGCAATAAACTATTCATCGTTTCGGCGGTTTTAGGGGAGATTACCTGCTGATTTCTATCGCTATCCTTGCCATAGTCATAAATAACCCGACAGGTACTCAAATCCTCCACATTTTTACAGTCGGAAGCGTCGAGAATGCGTTTAATGGCGTGGGGACGATTCCAGCGCCCGCCATGGTCAAAAACCCCATAAGCGCCGGTCATTTCTAAGACATTTACCTCGCTTTGCCCTAAAATTAGCCCCGGTACGGGATTTAAAGGTGATTTTACCCCCAAAAGTTCCGCCACATTGACCACATTACTTAATCCTGCCTCGCGAGCAATGCGAAGGGCGACACTATTTTCCGATCGCGCTAAACCTTGAAACATATTGACCCCCCCGCTACTGCGTTCACAGGGAGAATAGGCTTGTCCTTGCCAAGAGAGTCCAGCGCAGGTATAGGTTTTATAGGGCGATATTCCCTGTTCTAGGGCGGCAGCATAAGCAAATACCTTAAAAGTGGAACCGGGTTGACGTTTAGCTTGGATAGCGCGGTTAAATTGGCTTTTTTGATAATCAACTCCCCCGACTAAAGCGAGAATTTCCCCAGTTTGACTGTTTAGGGTAACTAAAGCCCCTTGGGAGTATCGATAGCGGGGTCCTTGCTTTAAGACATTATTTTTTAAGCTTTTTTCTGCGATCGCTTGCAGCCGGCGGTCTAAACTGGTTTCAACGATAAAATTGCCCTCTTTAGCCACTTCTTCGCCTAAAAGGTCCTGTAATTCCTCGAAAACGTAACTATAAAAATATGGTGCAATCGTACTAGATAGGGATTTTTTGGCTTGGGGACTGATTTCAATGCGAGATCTGCGGGCGCTGGCCGCCGCTTCCGGGGAAATCATGCCTAATTGGGCCATGCGATCGATGACACGATTGCGTAATTGTACGGAAGTGTCGTAATCTTGAATGGGATTAAATCGATTCGGGGCGGGTAACATGGCCACAAGAGTAGCAGCCTCGGAGATATCTAAATCTCTAGCGGATTTATCGAAATAAAAGCGGGCCGCATCTTCAAAACCGTAACCGGCCAGACCGAGATAAACTCGATTGAGATAGGTTTTGAGAATTGTATCCTTACTATAGACCGCTTCTAATTGTAAAGCGACCACAGCCTCCCGGAGTTTGCGATCGGCAGTATTTTGGCGACCGACTTCGGGGAATAAACTACGCGCTAACTGTTGAGTCAGGGTGCTGGCCCCTTGACGAATGCCTTGACCTTGCCAATTAATCATAACAGCCCGGACAATCCCCAAAGGATCAACGCCAAAATGCCAGTAAAAACGACTATCTTCGGAAGCGACAACCGCCTGGGGCAGATAGGGAGAAAAATCCCCCAGATTATCTAATTCTCGGTGAGTTTCCTGTCGAATGGGATTGAGGGGAGTTTGACCATCCCTAGGGTAAACCACCACCGGACCGCTCACCCCGGAAGGGAGTGGATAAACATTAACTTTGCGACTTTCCCAGATAACCGCTAAAACTAATAAACCGAAAATACCACCCGCACCATAGAAACCATAGCGCAAAAGTCGCGCCCACAGGGGAGGGGGACAGTAATAGGAGATGGTGACACAATTGGCTAAGTCTGGGGGGGCCAGGGTAAAGCTATCACCATGACGCAGGGAAACGCTTTTGAGACGACGTTTACCCATATAAACCCCGTTGGTGGAGTTTTCATCTGTGAGCAGGAAATGATGGGGATTTTTCGGGTCACGCTGGAGGGAACAATGAATCTGACTCACCACAGTGTTACGGATAGTAATATCACAGGAACTGGAACTACGACCCAACAAATAGCGATCGCCGATAAGGGGATATTTGCTTTCCCCGCTGCCATTCTCGTTTTTAAGGCGTAATTCAGGAACTCTCGCCCCTTTTTTGAGATTTACCGCCTGAAAATTCACCTTTCCTTGCAATTTCTGCACGGCAACGGTGACAAGTTGACTAATTTGGGTTTTCGGCGACTGGTTAGACATAGTTTTTATCAGTTATCAGCTTCTGAAGGCAATAGGCAATAGGGGAAGTGGGGAAGTGGGGAGTGGGGAATTTCAACTAAAACCCCAACACCCTAACACCCCCCGCAACGCGCACGCAGTGACCACCCTAACACCCCAACACCCTAACACCCTAAAACCCTAACACCCCATCTCCCCAATTCCCAATTCATACCCAATATCCCTAAATTGACATTTTAGCCTCTAAAGCTTTGAGGTATTCCGTATTGACTCCCGACTCGCGAATCAGAGCAATTTTACCGGTACGGGCCACCTCGCGAACGCCAAATTTATTCAGCATTTGCATAATCGCCACCATTTTACCCGGATCCCCCACCACTTCGATGGTCAGGGTTTCCTCGGAAATATCCACAATCCGCGCCCGGAATACCTGCGCTAATTCGATCACTTCGGCCCGGCGCTCGGCGGTAGCATTAACTTTAATCAGCATTAATTCCCTTTCCACACAGGGGGTTTGGGTGATATCCTGCACCTTGAGGACGTTAATTAATTTGTAAAGTTGTTTGGTTAACTGTTCGATGCTGTCCTCATCTCCTGGTACTACCATCGTAATCCGAGAAACTCCCATCTGTTCGGCAGGACCCACGGCCAGACTTTCAATATTAAAGCCGCGACGGGCGAATAATCCAGCAATACGGGTTAAGACTCCCGCTTCATCTTCAACTAATACGGATAATGTGTGTTTCATGGCGCTCTATCTACACAACCTAGATTTCCCCATTTTGACACTCCCCGCGCTAAAGCGACGGGGATTCTTGGTTCCAAGAGATTACTTGCTTAGACAGAATTACTTCTGAAAAAGTAGAGGTATTCTCTCCCCAAGCGTTCATCGGGTCTAGCCCAAAAGTTCCCGTATGCCCTACGGTACTTAACCCTTTTTTAAGGATATTAATAGCGGCGTTTTCATCCCTATCTAAAACACACCCACACTTACACTGATGGGTTCTAGTCGATAAAGATTTTTTAACAACTTCACCACAGTTTGAACAGTTTTGGCTTGTATAGTTCGGTGGGACAGCAATCGTTATCTTGCCGAATTTAACCCCAAAATACTCCAGCCATTCTCGAAACTGATACCAGGCCGCATCATTGATCGATTTAGCTAAACAATGATTCTTGACTAAGTTCTTAATTCTTAAATCGACCTGGGCTATCACATCTAAGAAGCGAACTAAGCACCTTGCTAACTTTACAGCAAAGTCTTTACGTTGCCTACTTATTTTAAGATGAGCCTTAGCCAATCTTTGTCTAGCTTTTTGACGATTTTTACTTCCCTTTTTCTTTTTAGATAATCGTCTTTGAAGTCGTTTTAATCTTTTCTCGGACTTTTTTAAAAATTTAGGATTGTCAACTTTATTACCTTCATGATCAGTATAAAAAGAAGCTAATCCCACATCTATTCCGATACACTTACCTGATGGTTTAACATCCTCTTTTACTTCACAAGAGAGAACAAATTGACAATAATAGCCGTCAGCACGTTTAATAAGCCTAACTCGTTTAATGTCAGACTGCTGAAAGTATCCTAAGTCCCAAGTCCCTTTTAGTTTAAGTGTTCCAATCTCCTTTTTATCACTGAAATGAATGGTTTTAGGGTTAAGAAGCTTCCATCCTGTTGTTTTGTATTCAACCGAGCGGGAAAACTTTTTAAACTGAGGATAGCCTTTCTTTCCGATTACCTTCTGCTTACAGTTGTCAAAGAAACGGGAAATAGAAGACCATGCCCTTTCAGCCGATGCTTGCCTTGCTTGAGAATTTAATTGACTAGCAAATTTAAAGTCATGGGACAAAACTCGACAATAAGCTGATAGATCATACTTATTTACACCTTTGTTGTCCATCCAATACTTTAAGCATTTATTACGGATGAATTGAGCGGTGCGGATAGCATCGTCTATAGCCTGATACTGTTTTAATTTAGCCTCAACTTTAAACTCTAGGACAAACATTTACTCTAAAATTTTAAGAATAAACTTATTTTAACACATTAAATATTAAACTGACAACCCATCACCTAAAAGCCGCCCTCTGCTACGCGGGCATGGCGGGGAACCTTAAACCCAAGTTTTCGGTAAGACAGGAGACAAGGCCGGAACAGTTTGTCTTCTCTGAGGGATTCAGGTAGAAACCTCTACTCTGTCAAAGTTTATATCCAATCTTCCTCATCCCCTTTGTTTACCTCCCGCTCTTGGTTTTCATCCTGGGCGGGGGGCGTAATAATCCGATAATTGACATCGTAAACTTGCTCGGCTTTTTCCCCGCGAGTCTGTTTGGCCGTGCGGTAACTATAGGAATAAACTGAGCCAGTTTGATAACTGTCCTCTGGAGGCTTGACAAAATTCGCTTTTTCCCCATCAGCAACCCTAGGCGGGAATTCTTCCCGATCCTGAATGGTAGTCGGTTTTTCGGGGGGTGCATCAAAATTCCAATCATCACCGCTATCTCTTTCCCAATCGTTACCCGGTGGAGAAGCGGCGCGATCTTGAATATAGGTAGGTCGG
The DNA here is from genome assembly GCF_027531105.1 of Microcystis sp. LE18-22.4A. Lineage (NCBI taxonomy): Bacteria > Bacillati > Cyanobacteriota > Cyanophyceae > Chroococcales > Microcystaceae > Microcystis > Microcystis sp. LE18-22.4A. The sequence continues at coordinate 34,688 of NZ_JAPZRB010000346.1, read as the reverse complement.
GGAGATGGGGGTGGGACTTGAGGATTATTGGCTATAGGAGGGGAAGCTTTTGGGGCGGCCAAAGGACGACCAAAACCATAGAGAAATTGCAGGGTGAAACCACTGATAATTCCCGCTAGGGTGAAAAGTAACACCCAGACCGCTAGGGGCAGTTTTACCGTCATAATACCGCCAAAAAAGACCAAAGTGATCACCCCCAGATTCTGCCAGATCAGTAATCCGCCTACAGCGATCGCAAATAAGACCATAATCCAGCCCATTTTTACCTCCCTTGATTCAGTGATCAGTAAACAGTAAACAGTAAACAGTGATCAGGTATAAAGATAAAGATAACTAACTAACTAATTAACTTAAAACTTAGATCTGATAACTTACATCTGATAACTGATAACTGATCACTGATCACTGATCACTGATCACTGTTAATGTCCTTGCCAGCGATTAATGGCCACACAATCGATATCTAACTGATCGAGAGTACGAGCGATGACAAAATCTACCAAATCCTCGATCGATTGGGGATGGTGATACCATGCCGGTATTGCTGGCACGATTCTAACGCCCGCCTCGGCTAAAGTGGTTAAATTACGCAGATGAATTAAACTAAAGGGGGTTTCTCGCGGTACTAAAACCAATTTTCTGCCCTCCTTCATCTGCACATCGGCCGCCCTTTCTAGCAAATCGGAACTTAATCCCCCCGCTAATTTGGCCACTGTACTCATGCTACAGGGAATAATTACCATACCAAGGGTGCGATAGGACCCACTGGCGATCGTTGCCCCCACATCGCCCCAACGATGACAGCGTAATTTTCCCCCTTCCATCACCCCGCATTGGCCGCGCCAAAATTGTTCTTGCAGCTCTGGTTCTGGAGGCATCCGCACATTATCTTCTGCTTGCCAGACAGTGTAAGCTGATTTGGAGGCCACTAGATCGATCGTGTAGTCGGCTAAAAGTAGATATTTGAGAGTACGGACGGCATAAATCAGCCCTGATGCCCCCGTAACGCCCAAAATTAGCGGTTTAGATAATTCCTTCAAGCTCTAATTCCTCGATCAATTGTAATCCTCTCGGGTCGCCCACTTTTAATAAAGCACCCCTGGCATCTTCCTTGACACCTAAATCCTCATCTTCCACCAAGGCCTCGATCAAAGCATCGATCGCCGTGGCATAAATCACATTTAAGGGCAATTCTCGGCATAATTGACCGATCGACCAAGCGCAATTACTCCGCACCGCCGCGATTAAATCTCGGCGCAATCCTTCAATTAAAGGCGGCAAGACGGTGATGATATCTTCATAATTGACCTTGGCAATCTGGGCCAAACTACTGGCGGCCCATAATCGCACCGCCGAAATATCAGTTTTGAGAGCATGAACCAAAGGCTCGATCGCTCTGCGCTCTCCGCAGTTACCTAGGGCCCAAACTACCCCTTTTCTGACGTAACCATTCCAATCTCTGGCCAGTAGCTCGATTAAAGGCTCCACGGCGCTAAGACTGGGATTTCTGCCCAAAGCGTAGGCGACACTGACACGCACTAGGGGACAGACATCGCTTAACATCTCCAGTAAAGGAGCGATCGCTCTTTCGTCACGCAATTCACAAAAGGCGCGGGCCGCGATCATTCTCTCGCTCAGATGAGCAGAAGTAAGCAATGAGAGCATTTCCTCTGGATCGGGGGGGATTTCCGCTGCTTGATCTGGATCGCTCCCATCGAGAGGATTATTTAAGGAGTTGCTAGGGTCTAGGATTTCATTGTCGTACATACTTGTTAGATTATCTTAATCCGTGACCGCTTACGTCAAGCCCAAAATCAAAAAGTAGTTGCTGATTGGGGGGACTTTTCAGTAATCAGTGATCAGTTATCAGTGAACTGAAGGCAAGAGGCAACAGGCAAAAGAAAGAATCTGGCAATTCTCCTACCTAAAAAGAAGGTTATAAACTAAGTACATCAAAGCTTTCAGCTTACCAAATTAGGTTACACTTCATCTTGACGAGAAGGGCTACATTTACAAAACCTAGCAGAATAGGAAGTAAATACAGGGCTAATTTTATTGTTTTTCCGATGCCAAGACGCGGATTTGAACCGCGGACACGAGGATTTTCAGTCCTCTGCTCTACCAACTGAGCTATCTCGGCGTTTTTTTTGTCCTTTCTCAATATAGCACGCCCTCGAAATAATTGCAAGGTTTTTTTCTAAAAAGTTTTCTGCTCGACTAGATTGGCAAGGTGAGGGTAAAAGTGGTGACAGCGTTGGCACTGGTGACATCGATGGTGGCATTCAGGGGTTTAATCAGTTTGCGGACTAAAGCTAAACCTAAACCAGTACCACTGTAGCGCCAGGGATCGTGGTTAGGAATGCGATAAAAAGGGGCAAATATTCTTGATAATTCCTCTGGGGCGATTTCTACACCCCCATTGCTCACAATAATTAATATTTGCTCCCCCGCACGCTTCACATTTACCCTAATTATCCCTCGTTCTGGGGTGTATTTAGAAGCATTGGTAAGTAATTCCGCTATTATGCGCTCGATATGACACAGACTGGTGTTAATCTCCGGTATATCCCCATCTATATCTAAAATTAACTGCTGTTGTCGCTCACGGGTGAGATGACGAAAAGGTTCCACTAATAAGGGTAGCCACGAAAGTAAGTCGATTGCTTCGATCGCTGGGGGTTCTGTTTCCGCATCCAGATAGGTTAAAGTCAACAGATCATTAACTAACTTACTCTGACGCTGAGATTCAATGTTAAGAATTTGCAACAGTTGACCGATCGAATCCTGTGGATCGATCTCGATCCCTTGATCTTCTAGGAGACTTTCCAGGGTTTCCACCGCTAGACGAATGCTGGTAATCGGGGTTCGCAGTTCATGGGAAAGGGTTTTCAGGAATTCGCTTTTTAATCTTTCCAGTTTTTCTAATTCCCTCACTTGTGCTTGGGAAGATTCGTAAAGTCGCGCCTGTCGAATAGCGATCGCACATTCGGTGGCAATATGTTGAATCAAATTAGTTTCTAAAGAGTTAAAAATATGATTAGCTGGTCGAATTAGCCAAAGATTGCCCAAAAAACCCTGATCGTCAAAGATAGGACAAGCACAACGGTTAACACGACCAATTTGCGGATTACCAAGGGGAAGACGATCAACAAATTGTAAAATTTGTTTGTGCAGCAGCGGTTGATAGATTTCGGGAAAATCGCTAATTTGACGGGTAATTCCCTGACAGATAAGCTTTTGAGTGGTATATTCGTGGACAATGGTGGCTTTGCTGCGACTGGGATCATAAAGCTCAATTTGGGCCCGTTCTACGGGTAAAACCTGGACTAATTCCCTAGTGGTGGTTTGCAGAATATGATTTTCATCGAGACTATCGCGAATTTTTTCGGTAATCCGTCCGATTAATGCTTCATACTTCAAACTCATCTGCAATTCGGCGGTTCTTTGCTGAACCTCCGATTCTAGGGCAGTATTCAAGCATTTTACCCGTTGGTGCAGTTCTGCTTGTTGAATGGCAATTCCCACTTGAATGGCTAATTGTTTGAGCAGATCGATTTCTTGGGATTGCCAAGAGCGAGTTTTTTGGCAATTTTGGGCAATTAGTAACCCCCAGAGTTGGTTATCGCAGAGAATTGGCACCACTAAGTTAGCCTGTACTTGCAAAGAAGTAAGTAAGTTGCGATAACAGGGATCAAGTCCCGAATTATGGACATTTTCAATAACTTGAATTCTACCGCGACGATAATTTTCCAGACGTTCTGGGGATAAATTAAAACAGGGATCCTGTATCCTGTTTCCTAAGACAGAATTAATCCTCTCAGTATGGGATTCCACCACAATCATGCCACTATGATCGGGGAATAAACGATAAATTAACACTCGATCGCAGTTGAGAAATTGTCGCACTTCTTTAACAGTTCTTTGCAAAATGCGATCAAGATCCAACGATTGCCGGATTCTTTCCTGCATTACCCCCAGTAGTTGTTCTCGTTCTGCTTGTAATCTTAAAGCTTCTTCGGCCTGTTTGCGTTCGGTGATATTGGTACTGGTTCCCACTAAACGATAGATACGCGCATTGTTATCCCGTAGGGGTGTTAAAGTTGTTAGCCACCAGTAGGGTATATTTTGAAAAGGTAAATACTGTTCGTAGGAAATAGTCGTTCCGTAACGTACACAATCACTATAGTGTTGCCGCACACTACGCGCATCATCGGGGGGAAGGATTTGTTCGGGAGTTTTGCCTTTAATATCTGATGAGCGCAGTCCTGTCCAGCGTTCATGAACGGGGTTGGCCCCCACATAGCGAAAATCTCTATTTTCCAGCACGTCCACCACAAAAATCGACGCTTGCACGGAATTAAATATACTACGCAGAAACTGCTCGGAATCCTCCTCTTGTAGCTGTCCATCTAACTCGGTATCGATTGCTGATGGCTGCTTTTCCATAAGAGCCTCCTATTGTGCTAATTGGTGGATTTGGATCGATAATCACAAAATCGTTGGCTACTCCTAGAGCGATTTAATTATTTTTTAAGATTCTCGCACGAATTTTCCTATCCGCTGCCGATTTCGATATATTTCTTTGCAAAAACGAGAAAGCAACCCCAATATACTGAGATCGCTTATCAGTGATCAGTGATCAGGTTTAAGTTTTAAGTTAAGTAGCTAGACACAATTAATTACACATATCTAACTACCTTTTCCATGAGTGCCTCTTGCATGAGTGCCTATCCTAACCAAGAAGTTAATTTTGTCCTATTACTTATCAGAGTTCAATTACAGCGTTTCTCATCAAGACGAAGCATAACCTAATTTGGTATCGACGACCGGCTCTCCAAAAGGAGAACTTCCTACCTCACCATTAGGATAACTGTTTTAATTAGCCAATTATTTTCAGTGATCACTGTTCACTGATTACTGATTACTGATCACTGAATTTAGGCTTCTTGGTTGACAAAAGGCAATAAAGCCATTAAACGGGCCCGTTTCACCGCTTCAGTTAAATCTCGCTGTTGTTTAGAAGTTAAACCGGTGATACGTCTAGGCAGAATTTTGCCGCGTTCGGTGATGAATTTGCGGAGGAGTTCGGTGTCTTTGTAGTCAATCGGTTGACTAGGGGAGATGGGAGAGAGACGTTTACGATAGTAGCTCATAGATTTGTAAAGATTGCTTGACTTTTTAACTAAAGTGTTTTTACTTAATTTCCTTGTGGACGGTGTGCTTATTGCAGTGGGGACAGTATTTCTTGATTTCCAGTCTGCCGGTGGTATTGCGCCGGTTTTTGCTGGTGGTGTAGCGAGAAACGCCGGGGGTACGCTTATCGGGATTACTGCGGCATTCCGTGCATTCTACAGTGATGATCAGGCGAACGCCTTTTTTACTAGCCATAACAACAGGGGATCGGGTAAATTTACACGCAATCGATCATTATGACATATCTGGGGCTTTTTAGGCAAGAGCGGCCGGGGCGAACGCAGGGAATTGTCGGCTAAAAAGTTCAGTTTGGGATGAAATCCAGCACAAAAAAGCTAGAATAATCACAGCAGTTGGCGAGGATGAGGAAAAATGACGATAAGATTGGGTAAACCGATTTTAGTGACGGGGATAGGCATTACCATCGCTTTAACCCTGGGGGAAACTCTCAATAGTAAACTGAGCGAAATCGGTTCCTGGGGTATTTTCGGTGCGTTTGTCCTTGGTGCCGGTATCTGGTTTTGGCAAAAACCCAACTCGAAAATCGATTTTTCCCCCCCCACTCCCCTGAGTCTAGAAAAGGTTAAACAAGCGATTAGCAAGGCCGAGAAGATAATTAATTATCTGGCCAAAGAAGACCCCAATCAAGACTTAACCCCACTGAAAACCACTTTAACCCAATTAAACCAAGAATTTAGTCGCCAAGACCTGAAAATTGCCATTACCGGCGCTAGAAAAACCGGTAAAACTGCCTTAAAAAAACTACTAGAAAGCGGCAACTTTGCAGAATCTATCGCTTTTCTGGAAACGGAACCGCTTCTGACTCTCGACTGCACCGCTAACCAGAAAAAGTCCCTGGCAGCCGACTTAGTTTTGTATCTGATCAATGGGGATTTAACCGATTCCGAATGGCAAATCCTCCAGCAATTCGATCGAATGCACCAGCGTGTTATCCTGTTACTCAATAAACAGGATCGTTTACCCGCCGAAACCAGAGAAGAAATTCTCCTTTCCCTAAAACAAAGACTGAAAGAAACTATTCCTGCTCATCATATTTTAGCCATAGCCGCTGCCCCGGAACCCCTAAAAGTTCGTCAACATCAAAGCAATGGGGAAATCAAGGAATGGACGGAACCCCAAACGGTAGTTATCGATCCTTTAGATAATCATCTCCGAAAAATTATCGAACAAGAAAAGTCCGAATTAGTTCTGGGAACTATCTGGAGACAAGCGCTCGAATTAGCAAAGGAAACCAAACAATTACTCAATCAATCCCGACGCAAAAAGGCTTTACCTGTTATCGAACAATACCAATGGATAGCCGCTACTGCCACTTTTGCTAATCCTCTGGCGGCCCTAGATTTAGTTTTAGCGGCAGCTACTAACGCTCAAATGTTAGTGGATTTAGGGGCAATTTATCAACAAAAAATGTCCCTTGAACAAGCAAAAACAGCCATGGCCACCCTAGGGAAGATGATGGTACAATTAGGCATGGTAGAAGTGACAACCCAGGCATTAGGAACGATTCTCAAGGGAAATGCGATTACTTATATCGCTGGTGGTACAGTGCAGGGAATTGGGGCAGCCTATCTAACTCGTTTAGCTGGTTTAAGTTTAATTGAATATTTCCAAGAACAGGAAATTAACGAGCCGCTGAATACTGATTGGAATTGGACGAGTTTGCAGAATAAAGTTAAACAGGTCTGGGAACAAAATCAGCGCCTAGCATTTTTACAGGATTTTGTCAAGCAAACGAGCGCTCGTTGGTCGGCATTTTCCAGTTAAAAAATCTATAGCAATTTCCATAGTTGTGAGGTACAGAGTCTTAGGTTTTGAGGAGTCAGTATTCAGGAGTCAGTATTCAGGAGTCAGGAGATAGGAGATTATTTTATTTATTCTCCCCACACCCCACACCCTACACCCCACACCCCACACCCCACACCCTGTCCCCACGAAAAACTTTTTCAGCAGACCCTAGTTAAGAACCGGGAAAAGGTAAATGCTGACGCAGCACATCCCAGCGCGAACAATCCCAATAATCGATATGAGAAATAATCAGATTATTGTCATCGAGAGTTAATTCACTGCCTCCAGAAATAGCGATGCGGGGCTGCCAAGGTAAAGGAGTTGTCCAGTGCAATGTCCAACGGGTATTAATAATATTTCCCTGCTGTTCAATTGCGTGGACATCCATCTTGATAGCTTGGAACCATTGACTCATAAAACCAATCATTTCCCGATAGCGTTTAATCCCCCGAAATTGATTGAGAGGGTCTTGAAAATAAACGTTATCAGCATAAATATCATAGGTTTGATCGAGGGGAAATCTTTGATAATCTTGCTGCAAAATAGCGATAATATCCATAAAGTAAGTAATTAGTTATAATTAAATTGAAGATAGATTTTGCCTTTGATCCCCCCTGCCCCCCTTGATAAGGGGGGTATCTGACAATTTTTAACAGCTACCTACTTGGCCAATTATTCCCGATAGCTATTGCCTTTTTTCACTGCTGAGGGGTCACTGTTAACTATTAAAAGATCACTCCCGTCAAACTAAAGGGACGCACTTCGGTAATTTTAACCTTAACAAATTTGCCTCGCAATTCCTCAATATCTCCCGTAAAGAAAGTTAAGCGATTGCCTCTAGTTCTTCCCATAACTTGACTAGCATCTTTAGGGTTAACGTCTTCCACTAAAATTTCCTCAATTCTGCCTAAATATCTTTGGGAACGTTCAGCGGCTTTTATGGCCACTAAATGATTTAATCTTTGTAAGCGATCGCTTTTTACCTGCTCACTTAATTGATCATCCCAAATAGCGGCAGGAGTCCCGGGACGGGGAGAATAGGCAGCGGTATTTAATTGATCAAAACCAATCTCATCGACTAATTTTAAAGTATTCTCGAACTGTGCCTCTGTTTCTCCGGGGAATCCGACAATCGCATCGGCACTAATGGCAGCATCCGGCATTAAATCGCGAATATTAGCAATAATTTGTCGGTATTTTTCCTGAGTATAGCCCCGTTTCATGGCCTTGAGGATATCATTATCCCCCGATTGAAAAGGGATATGAAAATGTTCACAAACTTTAGGTAATTCCTGACAAGCTTTAATCAAACGTTCGGTAAAATAGCGGGGGTGACTGGTGGCAAAACGGAGACGTTCAATGCCGGCCACATCGTGAACGTAGTAGAGTAAATCGGTGAAATTGTGCAGATGTCGGCCGCTTGCCGTCACTCCGGGTAAATCCCGTCCGTAGGCATCGATATTTTGACCTAAAAGGGTGATTTCTTGATAACCCTGTTGTCCTAATTGTGCCATTTCTGCTCGAATTGCCGCAGGAGTGCGAGATTGTTCCACCCCGCGCACCCCCGGAACCACACAATAGGTACAGCGTTCATTGCAACCATAGATGACGTTCACCCAAGCGGTAATATTACTATCCCGGCGCGGTTTGGTGATATCTTCCATGATGTGGATGGGTTCGGTGGCCACCACCTGGGAACCGTCAAAAACTTGTTGTAATAAGTCTCCCAAGCGGTTTGCGTGTTGGGGACCGATAATTAAATCCACTTCGGGAACCCGTCTTAATAATTGTTCCCCTTCCTGTTGAGCCACGCAGCCAGCGACCACTAGAGTAAGATCGGGTTGAGTTTGTTTGCGTTTAGCCTGTCTGCCGAGATAGGAATAAACCTTCTGTTCGGCATTATCGCGAATTGTACAGGTATTGTAGAGGATTAAATCGGCTTCGTTGGCATCCTCAGACCATTGAAACCCCAAATCTTCTAAAATACCCGCCATGCGTTCGGAGTCAGCTTTATTCATCTGACAACCAAAGGTGGTGATATGGTAACGACGTGGGGACTTATTCATGATGCTGGCTACAGAAACAAGAGTGCAGGTTTCTATTTTAGGCTATTTATCCTCTGACTTGAAAGAAGCGGTCGGCGGTCGGCAGGATTCAGGAGTCGGGATTCAGGAGTCAGGATTCAGGAGATTATTTTTATTTATTGTCCCCACACCCCACACCCCACACCCCACACCCCACACCCCACACCCCACACCCCACACCCCACACCCCACTTCCCCACACCCCACACCCCACACCCCACACCCCACTCCTCAGAATTAGACCTAAAGCATACTCAGCCATACAAGCAAAGAAAAACGAAACTTTTGCTTTGAGGATATCTCCTGACTGGTAGGATAAAAATGAACCATACTAGGCAGTTTAACCTCCACGCCGCCGAGGCCACACCTTTAATCATCAAAGGAAAAGTATTTATATGTCTAAAAATCAAGTGTTCGACTTTTTCGCCTTAGCCGCTAAAAACGAAGAATTGGGTCAAAAAATGCGCTCAACCCAAGATCCTCAGCAATTACTAGAGATAGCTCGCTCGCAAGGCTTCGATTTCTCCCGTCCTGAATTAGAAGCAGCACTTAAATCCTTGCACGAGAGTCCCGACTTTTTCCAAAAGTTAGCTCATGCAGTGTTAGAAGTTTTCAGTCCTAACCACGATAATTATCCCTCGATCGGTGTCCAACCCTACGAAGGTGAGATCGATCGCTAGAATCAGTGATCAGTGATCAGATGTGAGTTTTCAGTTCACTGATTACTGTTCACTGTTTACTGATCACTGAAAAAGGCTCCCCTTCTCCCCACTCCCCCACCCCAGCCGTATATAGTATAAAAAAATTATAAAAAAGCCTAAATCAGGGAAAATAGGCTTTTATCTGCCAATAAATCCAGCAGAGACAAGCAAGCCGCCAAGAGAAAACTTAAAGCGGAAATCGGCTCATAGCAAAGGTTTTAGCTGTAGATCTCCTGAGAATTGCTGAGGCTGATGGGCGAAGTCAAGGAATGATTAACTTTCGTTAACCTGAAGATGAGAAATAATCATAATGTTTTATATTGTCAAAGGTGTCATAGTTTCCTATGCTTTTTTTAGGTTGATAATTTTGCCTGACTCGTCAAATTTTTACCAACCGGCCCTAGAAAATAAAATTAGTGGATGAAAACGGTCACGATCGAGATAAAATTCAGGATGGTCTTACCCACCTTGCCACGATCCCGACTGCCACCAGAGCTAGAGCAGGAAAAGTAACAAGGAAAGAATTTGACTGAAACAAAATTGATAACGCTAACAAAATTAATAGTTTAGTTTGGCTTGACAAGCGAGGAACAAAAAAATGCCAATTGCAGTAGGAATGATTGAAACCCTAGGATTTCCCGCCGTTGTGGAAGCGGCCGATGCCATGGTCAAAGCCGCCAGGGTGACTCTAGTGGGTTACGAAAAGATCGGTAGTGGTCGCGTCACTGTCATCGTCCGGGGAGACGTTTCAGAAGTGCAAGCTTCTGTGGCTGCCGGAGTGGAAAACGCCAACCGGGTTAACGGAGGACAAGTGCTATCTACCCATATCATCGCTCGTCCCCACGAAAACCTCGAATACGTGCTGCCCATTCGCTACACCGAAGAAGTAGAGCAATTCCGCAGCTATTAAACACCGTTGATCGGGGTCAGCATCTATAGAGTCGAAGAAAGCCAACCATTAGGAGACAAAAATATTATGTCAATTGCAGTGGGCATGGTGGAAACCTTGGGTTTCCCGGCCGTCGTCGAGGCGGCTGATGCCATGGTGAAAGCCGCCCGCGTAACCCTAGTAGGTTACGAAAAAATTGGTAGTGGTCGCGTCACCGTCATCGTCCGGGGGGACGTTTCGGAAGTACAGGCCTCCGTATCGGCGGGGACAGAAGCGGCATCTAATCGTGTTAAGGGTGGTCAAGTCCTCTCGACCCACATCATCGCCCGTCCCCACGAAAACCTCGAATACGTTCTTCCCATCCGTTATACAGAAGCCGTGGAACAGTTTCGTGAAAGTGTTAACCCGCAACCTTTAAGACGAATCTAGAGCGCAACTAACTTTTAGTGTAAACAAATTCCATGCAAATTGCCAAAGTTTGCGGCACCGTCGTTAGCTCCCTGAAACCGCGCAGTATGACGGGAGTGAAACTTCTGCTTTTGCAATTCATCGACGCACAGGGGCAACTTTTGCCTAAATACGAAGTAGCGGGTGATATTGTCGGAGCGGGGATTAATGAATGGGTGCTAGTGTCCCGGGGAGGAGCCGCCCGTATCGAAGACGGACAGAACAATCGCCCCCTTGACGCGATGGTGGTGGGGATTATTGACACTATAACCGTAGAAAATCGCACCCTCTACAGCAAGAGGGACGAATTTCGTCAATCCGGTTAAACATCGATAGAACCCAAACACAGTTAAGTAACAACCAGCCAGCCAAATTCAGTATGGAGGAAGACTAACTATGGTCGTCCGCACAACGGCGGCTAGTCCGAAAAAGCGGACCAAATCCCCAGAGGAAACGCGCATAGACGAGAGTGCCAAAGTCCACACCTTCTCTAACCTCAGTGGCGCTATCGAGATCGGGGCGCGAGTGGTGATTGCTCCGGGGACTTCCATCCGCGCCGATGAAGGAACCCCCTTTCACATTGGCGACGACAGCAAAATTCAGGACGGAGCAATCATCCACGGTTTAGAAAAAAGCCGTGTGGTGGGAGATGACGGCCGAGAATATTCGGTGTGGATCGGCCGGGGCAGCTGTATCACCCACATGGCACTCATTCACGGGCCCGCCTATGTGGGCGATCGCTGTTTTATCGGTTTTCGCTCCACCGTCTTTAATGCCCGCATCGGGGCCGATTGCATCGTCATGATGCACGCCCTCGTTCAAGACGTGGAAATCCCCGCCGGTAAATTCGTGCCATCCGGTTCCGTGATCACCAGCCAACAACAGGCCGACCGCTTACCCGATGTCACAGAAATCGATCGAGCCTTCACCCGTCACATTGTCGATATCGACCTCGCCCCCAGCGTCCCGGTCAAAGCCCACAGCCCAGCGACTCCTGCACCAGCAGCCGCTATAAACATCGCTAATGAGACGCTATATAGAAATTCGGTGACACCTATGAGTTTAAATACAAACATTCGAGCGCAGGTTCGCTCCCTCCTCTCCCAAGGCTACAAGATCGGCATCGAATACGCTGACAAACGCCGCTTTAAAACCAGTTCTTGGTTAAGTGCCGGCTTTATCGACGGCGGCCGCGAAGAACAGGTATCCCAATCCCTAGAAGCCTCCCTGAGAGACCTGCAAGGCGAATACGTCCGCCTGATCGGAGTCGATCCCGCCGCTAAACGGCGCATACTGGAAATGATTATCCAACGCCCCGAAGACACCCCGGGAGAACCGGCCCGCACCACCACCGCCGTCCACGGCGGTCATGGCAACGGTAACGGCCATTCCGACCTGTCCGTACAAGTGCGTTCCCTGCTGGCCCAAGGACTGAAAATTGCCACCGAACACGCGGATAAACGCCGGTTTAAAACCAGTTCTTGGTTAACCGGACCTGCGATCGAAACCAAGAGCGAAGCGGGCATCATTCGCGATATTGAAGCGATCGTGACTGAAAATAGCGATGAGTACGTCCGCCTGATCGGGATCGACCCGCAAGCGAAAAAACGGGTCGTCGAAATGATTATTCACCGCCCCGGCAGCGCCCCCGCTAGTAACGGCAGCGGCAAAGCCAGCAGCTACAGCGCCCCCGCTAGTAACGGAGCCAGTTATAGCAGCAGTGGTAGCTTAAGTGGGGAAACGATCGCTCAAATTCGTTCCCTGCTCGCCCAAGGCTACAAAATCGGCACCGAACACGCGGATAAACGCCGGTTTAAAACCAGTTCTTGGCAGAGTTGCGCCCCGATCGAAAGCAATCGCGAATCCGATGTAATTACTGCTTTGGAAGATTGTTTACGGGAACATAGCGGCGAATACGTCCGCTTACTCGGTATCGATGCTAAAGCCAAAAAACGGGTTTTAGAAACGGTGATTCAGCGTCCCGATGGTTCGGTGAGTAGTAATGGCAGCAGTAAAACCGCCACCGTTGCTGAACCGAGTTTCAAAAGCTCTGCTTCCGGTTCCTCCGGCGGTGGTACTGCCACTTTAACCAGTACCTTAACCGCAGAAACGATCACTCAAATTCGCTCTTTATTGAACCAAGGTCACAAAATCGGGGCTGAACACGCGGATAAACGTCGTTTTAAAACCAGTTCTTGGCAAAGCTGCACCCCGATCGAGAGCAGTCGCGAATCCGATGTGGTGGCCGCTTTAGAAACCTGTCTGCGCGACCATCAAGGGGAATACGTTCGTCTGATCGGGATTGACTCCCAAGCGAAACGTCGTGTTCTCGAATCGATTATTCAACGCCCTTAATTTCAGGACTCGGCGATCGGTGAAGGGAGATAGGTGTTAGGTGTTGGCGGACTGGGAAAAATACCGGAAACTCTAACCCCTACCCCCTAACCCCCGATCACTGATCACTGATCACTGAATAACTGTCAATTATGTCCTTACCCCCCGTTCAACCTATTAGCCGCTCGGAATTCTATGTCAATGGTGATGTAACCATTGATGAGAGTGCGATCGTGGCTCCGGGGGTGATTCTCCGAGCAGCCCCCAATAGCCAAATAATTATCGGTGCGGGTGCTTGCCTGGGTATGGGAACAATTTTAACCGCCTATCAGGGTGTTATTGCTATCGGTGCGGGAGCAATTTTAGGTACAGGTGTTCTCGTCGTCGGTCGGGGTGAAATCGGTGAAAATGCCTGTATTGGGTCAACCACAACGATTTTTAATGCTTCTGTGGCAGCGATGTCGATCGTGCCGTCCGGTTCCCTGATCGGAGATACTTCCCGTCAAATTACCATCGAGGTGTCAGCGACCCCATCGGAACCGGAAAGACCCCCTTTACCGGAACCGCAACCCGTAGTCAGTCAAGTGTCCCCAGTGCCGTCCGTGGAGGAAGTGGTCTCCGAAACCGTGGCCAGTCCTTGGGATGGCGAGGAAATGGTCGCCGAGGCCAGTCCCGCGGAAACCAGAGAACCAGCATCTACTACTAACCGACCGAATCAAGCATCGGTGGTCGGAAAGGTCTATATCAATCAGTTATTGGTCACGCTATTTCCAGAACGTCATCGTTTTAATGGCAACAATAACCATAATTCTTGAAGGGGAAAATAATCGTTCACAAGCCAAAAATCTCAACAATAATTACTGAGTAATTAGACCTAATTTATCTAGAGTTCACTGCTGTCTAACTGTCCTCTAGGTACTGGGTATAATTGCTTAGAAATCCCATTAATATTTAGCGATTGCCGACAATTTTTTGAGGTTGTAATTATTGATAATCTTCCTCAATTAAGGAGTAGTTTTAATCGCTCAAAGCCTGATGAGCAGAAGTTTCTGTGTGTCAATCAGGTAAATTTTTGTTGATTTTTTTGTGTTTTTGTAGAGATTGTCAAAGTTAGATGACGACAGATTAAAGAAACTAATCCCCCCGAGAAAAAAAAACAATCAAAATTTTAGGGATAGAGAAAAAAAATGATCAGAATAGGATAAAGTTCGTGTTAAGATGATCAGTTGAAAAAAACATTAGTGAAAATTGCTCCCTAACTTCGCTCCTAGCAGCAGGGGAAAGGAGCTTAAGAAAAATCTATGTCGGTTGACGGCGAGATTTTACAGGTGCGACTAATCATGCAGTTTATGGAGGAATAATCCCAATGGTGCAAGCCAAATCCAAAGGTTTCCAGGCCGGCGTAAAAGACTACCGACTGACCTACTACACCCCCGACTACACCCCCAAAGATACCGATCTACTAGCTTGCTTCCGGGTGACACCCCAACCAGGAGTTCCTCCGGAAGAAGCAGGTGCGGCAGTAGCGGCGGAATCTTCCACAGGTACCTGGACCACCGTTTGGACCGATAACTTAACCGACCTCGATCGCTATAAAGGTCGTTGTTATGATATCGAACCCGTACCCAACGAAGATAACCAGTTCTTCTGTTTCGTTGCCTATCCTTTAGATCTATTTGAAGAAGGTTCCGTCACCAACATCCTCACCTCGATCGTTGGTAACGTTTTCGGTTTCAAAGCTCTACGCGGTCTCCGTTTAGAAGATATCCGTTTCCCCGTCGCTTTAATCAAAACCTTCCAAGGTCCTCCCCACGGTATCACCGTTGAACGGGACAAATTAAACAAATACGGTCGCCCCCTACTCGGTTGCACCATCAAACCCAAACTCGGCCTTTCCGCTAAAAACTATGGTCGTGCCGTTTATGAATGTCTCCGCGGTGGTTTAGACTTCACCAAAGACGACGAAAATATTAACTCTCAACCCTTCATGCGTTGGCGCGATCGTTTCCTTTTCGTCCAAGAGGCGATCGTTAAATCCCAAGCAGAAACCAACGAAGTTAAAGGACATTACCTCAACGTAACCGCTCCTACCTGCGAGCAGATGATGCAACGGGCTGAATTCGCCGCCGAAATCAAAACCCCGATCATCATGCACGACTACCTCACCGGTGGTTTCACCGCTAACACCACCCTGGCGAAATTCTGCCGCGACAAAGGGTTACTGCTCCACATTCACCGGGCAATGCACGCGGTTATCGACCGTCAGAAAAATCATGGTATCCACTTCCGCGTTTTAGCTAAGTGCTTACGTCTCTCTGGTGGTGATCACCTGCACTCGGGAACCGTTGTCGGTAAACTCGAAGGTGAACGCGGGATCACGATGGGTTTTGTTGACCTAATGCGTGAAGACTATGTAGAAGAAGATCGCGCTCGTGGTATTTTCTTCACCCAAGACTACGCTTCCTTACCCGGGGTAATGCCGGTTGCTTCTGGTGGTATCCACGTTTGGCATATGCCCGCGCTGGTGGAAATCTTCGGTGACGATTCCTGCTTACAGTTCGGTGGTGGAACCCTCGGCCACCCCTGGGGTAACGCACCGGGTGCCACCGCTAACCGTGTGGCTCTGGAAGCTTGTATCCAAGCTCGTAACGAAGGTCGCTCCTTGGCCCGCGAAGGTAACGACGTTATCCGGGAAGCTTGCCGTTGGAGTCCTGAACTGGCTGCCGCTTGCGAACTCTGGAAAGAAATCAAATTCGAGTTCGAGGCTATGGATACCCTCTAATACAGCCCTTCAGAAGGTTGTTAGCAGTTATCGGTGGAAAATAATGCCGGGGACTTGCCCAAAATCGGCAAGCAGTCGCTAGAATTTCAACACTGATAACTGTCTAGCCAATAACTGAAAACTGTATAAAATGTATCCGAAAAAAGTTGTTCAAGATACCGCGAAAGTCTTACAAAGTTACCTAACTTACCAAGCGGTTCGCACGATTATCGATCAATTGTCAGAAACTAATCCGACTTTGGCTATTTGGCTGAGTCACTATACTTCTAGCCATTCCATTCAGGATGGCGAGGCCTATATTGCGGGGTTAATGACTGAGAATAAAGAGTTAGTTTTGCGGATCATGACGGTAAGAGAACATTTAGCCGAACAGGTTTTAGAGTTCTTGCCAGAGATGGTAAAAACGGGAATTATTAATGACAATACCGAACATCGTCGGCAACTTTTGGAACGTCTCACCCGTACTGCTATAAGTCAACCAGAGACATCGGAATTAAATCTCGATGTTGATGATCTACCCAACCCATAAGGAATCAAGAAACCCATGAAAACTTTACCTAAAGAGAAGCGTTACGAAACTCTTTCCTACTTGCCCCCCCTCACCGATCAACAAATTGCTAAACAAATTCAATACATGATCGATCAGGGTTATATTCCTGCTGTGGAATTTGAAAAAGATCCCAAACCCGCGGATTATCATTGGACGATGTGGAAACTGCCTTTATTCTCTGTTTCTGGCCCCCAAGAAGTTCTTAATGAAGTTCGCGAGTGCCGCACCGAGTATTCTGATTGCTATATCCGCGTTATCGCTTTTGACAACATCAAACAATGTCAAACCATGAGCTTTATTGTTCATAAACCCAATGCTGGCCGCTACTAATTTGGCTGTAGTTTAAAGGTTTGTAGGGATGGCCGCGAGGCCATCCTTTTTTTGGTGGTTTTTAACACGGGTAAACGATCGGCCGATATTTGGTAAGTTAGAAGTGATGAACTGACTGCCGATCGAACCTATGCCCCGTACTCATCTATTAGATACCCGAACCAGCAATTTTAGCGATCTCATCGGCAATGGCAAAATCTACCGAGTTCCCCCTTTTCAAAGAGATTATTCGTGGAAGGAAGAAAATTGGGAAGATCTCTGGCAGGATATTCAAACGCTCTATGAAAACCCCGATTCTAGTCATTACATGGGAGCGATCGTTTTACAGGGTTCCCAGCGATCGGATACGGATTTTACAATTATTGACGGACAACAACGATTGGTAACGATTAGTATTCTCGCTATAGCGATTATCGAAAAAATTCAAACGTTAATCGATCGGGGGGAAGAAGCGGAAGCGAATAGAGAACGACAACGGCTTCTCAAAAGCGGTTATTTGAGTAATAAAGATCTGGGTTCTTTAAAAGAATCTAGTAAATTAATTTTGAATGAAAATAATAATGATTTTTATCAAAGTCGTCTCATTAACTTTAGACCTCCTCGCAATCCTCGATCGCTCGCAAAATCCAACCAACTCCTATGGAAAGCTTTTCAATACTTTTCGGATTCATTGCAAAAGCTTACAAGCGTAGTTAACAGTGGAAAAGAACTGGCAATTTTTTTAACGGATACCGTTGCCAAAAGACTCTTATTTATTCAGATTAATGTTGAAGATGAATTGAATGCGTATACGGTTTTCGAGACCCTAAACGCTAGAGGGATAGAGCTAAGTTCAACCGATCTATTAAAAAATTATTTGTTTTCTCTTTTCCGAGGGGCGGATGATTTGCGAGAAGGACAACGACAGTGGAGAGGAATTATTGATACCGTTACAATGGAAAAATTCCCCGAGTTCCTACGTTACTATCTCAGCCTCACGCGGACGAGAGTAAGACGGGAACGTTTATTTAAAAGGGTTCGAGAGTCTATACAAAACGCTGAAAGCGCGTTTAAATTACTCGAACAACTCGAAGAATATAGTGGTCTTTTTATCGCTCTTAATAATCCCAATGATGAATTCTGGCAAGATACTCCAGATAATATCCCTTATATTCGAGAAATTGAACTATTTGGCGTAAAACAAGCCTATCCAGTTTTATTCTCGGCATACAATAAATTTTCAAGCGAGAACTTCACCCGCCTACTAAAATTGGTTTGTATAATTTCGTTTCGATACACGATTGTCAGTAGTCTTAACCCGAATGAGCTAGAAGGGATTTATAATAAGATAGCAATCGCCATAAATAATGGCGAAATGACGACTCCGAGGCAAGTTTTCGAGGGCTTGCGATCGGTTTATGTCACGGATACTAAGTTCGTGCAGGATTTTTCGATTCTTTCGATTTCTACCAGAGGTCAAAAGAAAAAACTGGTTCGATATATTCTCTGGAAATTAGAAATGGACGAATCGGGTCGATCTAATATAGCGGAAGATGGATTCTCGATCGAGCATATTCTACCAGAATCGCCGAGCGATCGATGGCGCGTTCACTTTCTCGATAACGAGATCGAGGAAATGACCTATCGGATCGGTAACTTGATTCCTTTAGAAGCTAATTTGAATCGTCAAATCGGCAATCAATACTATACAGATAAACAAGAGATTTACCAACAAAGCGATTATGCTCTAGCGAGAAATATAGTACCAGAGGAATGGACACCGGACACGATCGCTAAACGTCAAGAAAGTTTAGCCCGACGAGCGGTTCATATTTGGAAATCCGACTTTGTTTGAGAGCGGGTTAAAAAATGTTCTCGATTCGCTTTTACTTGGGAATAGATTTCTAGGATAATTTTCACGAGGAAGCGATCGATCTGTCAGGATTTCGAGCGATCGAGGGAAACCCGATTATCGAGCGTCGATTTGAACCGACCAATCCGGCTCTCCTTGCAATTGTAAAGATTTTGCGGTTTGAAAAAAAGTTTTCGTAGGTTTCCGGTCTTGAGTTTGAATACCTTCAATAATAATTCTATCTGCTGTACCTACTGATAGATCTAAAGGTAATTCGAGTTGTATTTCCATACAATCAGATAAACTTTTTACTTTGTGATTCATAATTTCCCGATTATTTTTATCTTTGTTTTTCCTAAGCTTACCTTTCTTTTGGGTTTGTTCGGCATTGAGCCTACTTGCCTCACTTCTCGTAAGCCAAGCACAATTTTCTGGAAAAAATCCTTGGTTTTTATCTAGCCTAGAAAATACCATATTTTTTTCAGGGGGATGACCAGCATCTTGTAGGAACCGCTTAAAATCACGCCATGAATCATGAACTTCAATTGCTGGTATATACTCTTTAGACTTGGGATTTATCACACAGTGAATTATTCGGCTCCAAGCTTTGTAAACTTGTGTTTTTACTAGGCTTTCGCCAGGTTTGGCAGGAGTTTTAATATCGATACGCCCTAGACTAATCCTTAACGAGGACAGGCTGCTTTTTTATTTTTTGATTCGATTCGTCAAACTATACCGATATTTTCTAGGTGTCGATAGCCTTGAATAGAGGTTCCTTTTAGGTTCAAAAATTTGTCAACTATCATAGGTAAAATACTCTTGTTTTTGGCGATTATATCAAATCTTAACTCTATTGTCTATCTTTTGGTATTAACCTGTTTGTGCCTTAAGTCTTTTCCTATATGAATTTTAGCTTTTATTTTAAGTTAATTATTTGCATAACAATTCTGGAATAGCCTACTTTTTTCCGATTTTATTGATACAAAGAGCGGGTGAAATCTAAAACTTTTTGTTGCTTTTCTTTGGGTAATTTATCGATTAAAGCTGTTAGCTTTTCTGTTAAAGATAACCAAGTTTTGTTCTGAGCTTTCCAGATGACAATAAATTGCTGCATTGGGAGAGAACAAAGGGCTATAGTTTCCCCTAGATCATTACTAAATTCAATTTCGTAACAACCATCATTGTAGTCTTCAACAATTGTCCCTTGTTCTCCCATTATTAAGTTATGTTCAGGCAAGTCAACTAATAATTCCACGAGGTCAAATAATTCTGGTTTAATCATGGTCTTTTTCTCACATATAAAGTTACTAATTTAGCTGTATCACTATCAGGCTCAACAATCCATCCAGTCCTCACTATTTCTTGTTGCCCTGGTTCAATTCCTGTAATTTCTAGGTCAACTTGATAGCGTTTGCCATGTTTATCTGTACTTTGATACACAGCTTTTGCTTCAAGGGCTTTGTTAGCGATTTGTTGTAGAAGTGGCTCATAATTATCTTGAGTATATCCTAAGTGACGTTGAAACATGATGGCTTTATTTAATCCTTTTGGATTGTCTAAATTGAGAGCATATTGGGTTAATTTTCTAGAATCTATTTTGACTTTGTTGACAATATCTTTTAATTTCATTGGAATTAAGACGATTATTAATTTTGACTTTGCCTCTAGTTTCATATTTCATAAGGGAGCATCTCACCCTTGCAATAAGTAGAAATGCTTAATGAGATCAATAAAAAAGTTAAAAAAGGCAACCATTTAGCTCTGGACTTTACCCGTACAAAAATACTAGCTATGGCTAAAAGTCTTACAGAGCCTGAGTTAAAGCCATATAATACCAATGAGCTACTGAACACAAAATCCTGAAGTCTTTACGCAGATAGGGTTTGAGGCAAAAATTTTCAAATTTGACCTTTCCACCATTATAGCTTGTTTCGGGGCAGAAAACCAGCAAAAACATGGCTACAGAGGGAATCGCTTACTCTAGAGATTAATGACATCATCTGTGATCATAAGGTTAGCGATCACTATAAAGCCAACTCCACAGAATCGCTCTACTCTAGATACAGTCAACGGTACAGCCATTTTCAAGGGGAAAATGTACTCAGTAACGGCTTGTCAATTTTTTCTGAGAAGCCCCATGCAGTAAGGGTAAGGGTTCCGCCCTAATGCCAATAAACAGCGATCTTATCTCCCCAAGCCTAGATTATACTGTTCGGATATGCCCTGCCCTACAGTTTGAGTTTTCAAGGTTATGGGTGCTAGTTTTCGGTACTTGTTAGAGTCTATAAGCTGCGCCGGTATTGGAACTTTTAGTACAAATGCTCAAACTGCACCAGTCAAGATTTAATGGGTGAAAAGTATGTTAACATCGCTGACTCTTCGGAATTTCAAAAGCTATCAGGAGGCAACCTTGTCTCTAGCTCCCATCACCTTTTTAATCGGTGCTAATGCGTCAGGTAAAAGTAATGCACTAGAAGCAATTCGCTTACTTTCGTGGTTAGCGAAAGGCAGCAGGTTAGATGACATTGAACGCAACATTCAAAGCGGGAATGCAATTGCTCGTGGACAAGCGATCGATCTTTTCGGTGCAGAAAAACAGTATTTTACCTTGGGAACACACATTGATAACGCTCCTGACGGTTGGACTGATTTCGAGATTGAAATTGGGCTATTATCAGACCAACTTATTATAATCGGAGAAAGTGTCAGTAAAGCTAGTAAAGATCAGGAATTAACACTTTACAAAATTGATGGCGATCCCAACTCACACACCGATGAAATTAGGGTGATGTATAACAATTTTAACAAAGGTAAAAATAAGCCCCACATACCTTGCTCTAACCGACAAGCCATTTTTTATCAATTGGAAACTCCCAGTCGGTTCCAGCAAAGTCATACTAAATCACAAAAAATTATTCCAGCAGTTACTAAAGTAATTCGAGAAACCTTGAGGAATATCGTCTTTCTTGATCCTCGTCCAGCAGTAATGCGGGATTATGCTTACGCTAAAGATGATGATATTAAAGAAGATGGCTCTAACCTTTCTAGTGTTCTTTACGCAGTTTGTCAGCAGGGAGAGACTCAAAAAAACAAGTTGCTTGACTTCATTCGTTCATTACCAGAACAGGATATTACCGATATTCGCTTTATCATTACAGACCGCAAGGATGTTATGGTGAAACTAATAGAGTCTTTTGGGAACAAAGAACATCAGATAGATGCTCCTTTGTTGTCTGATGGTACTCTGAGAGTTTTAGCGATTGCTGCAACTCTACTAAGTGTAAATCCTGGAACTTTCGTAATTATTGAAGAGATCGATAATGGTGTTCATCCCAGTCGTGCAGATAATTTAGTTAAGCAAATTCGGGAGATCGCCTTAGAAAGAAAACTGAGGGTACTGATCACCTCCCATAACCCAGCGTTACTAGATGCAGTACCCGATAGTGATATTGGAAATGTACTTTGTTGTTACCGAGATCCGCAAGCAGGAGATAGTCGTATTGTCCGATTAGCTGATTTAGAGCGTTTCCCCGAATTAATTGTGCAGGGAACTCTTGGTCAGTTGATGACTAAACAAGTATTAGATAAGTTCTTAAAGGATAAGTCCACAGCAGAACAACGTCAACAAAACGCGCTAAGTTGGTTAGAGCAATTAAAACAGGGAGAAGTAGCCTGATGGGAGCTATTTGTCTGATCGATACTTCGATCTTTTTAGAGATACTTAATGTACCCCACAAAGCGAGTCAATCTGAGTTAATATTTCAAGAGTTAAAAGAGAAAATTGAAGCTAGAGAATCTCTTTTTTTGCCAATGGCGACTATTCTGGAAACTGGCAATCATATTGCCAAGGCCAAAAAGGTAGATGGCAATCAGCGACGCACTTGTGCAGAAAAATTTGTCAATTGGGTAACACAAGCTCTTGAAGGAGAATCTCCCTTTACCCCCATTAGTTTTCTAAAGAAAGAAGACCTGCAAGGATGGTTAAAAGAGTTTCCTGATGAAGCGATGCAAGGTAGGGGACTGGGAGACCTTTCTATCATTCATGATTGGCAAAGAATTTGTGATCAAAATCTAGGCCGCCGCGTCTATATATGGTCTTTGGACAAACACCTTAAAGGTTACAATCGGCCACCGAAGTTATGAGTAATTGACTACGGATTTACTTTTAATAGTCCATTTGTATTTTAAAAGGTAGAGATTTAATTATTGGACTTCCCCCTTGACAAAAGACCATAACCCGTGCTGTATCTGAATGTGCCGTTACTGGGTACAAATTAAGGAAACCCCGAATAAATCTAACGCATGATTGTTGCCGAGGAGAATTACGATTAGGGAATTTTCCCCTAAACTTTCCCCACTTGTTTATAGCGTTTCCCAATCTCATGAGGTACACCAAAATCTTAACTCCGGACGACCGGAACCTCAAAACCTAAGACTCTGTACCTCACAACTATGGAAATTGCTATATTAAAAAATATTATAATAAACATGGGTACATACAGAAAAGTTAATGGGTGTATCCATTGATGGATAAGGTTTTTTGGTTATGGTGGTATATAATATGTATAGAAAAGTTCAGGTATAAGTAGAGATTAGCGAAGCTTAATCCACATCCCCAAATCACCGTAATTCACCGCCATCGTCGCAATAATAGCGGTGCTTTGCTATAGCTAACGCTACTGAGAGGAACTATTTCTTTTCAAGGCAATTGCTAATTGTCTCAGTCGTTCACTAACTTCTAAATTAAATTCTTGAGATTGCAAATTAGCGGGTAATTCTGCTACAAGCTGAGGATTCTCTTTATACCATTCGTTTTGAGCGACACCTGCCCATGTTCCTTCTTTTTCTCGAAAAATATCCACTAATCCTCTTAATTCTTGAATACAGTAGGACTCAAATCCTGCCGCTTCAAAAATACCATTGCGTAGATATTCTTCAAAAGCGTTAATATCATTAGTTACTTCAAAGGTAACAACCTCTCTGGGTGGGGTTAATTGGTCGGCTAAATCGATAACTGTATCTACCGTCATTCCGATAACGTTTTTGGCAATTTCTGTTACACCTAACACCTGTTGACGAAGACTAGGGTTAAAGAGTAAATCAGAACCATATTTAACGTATTTTTTTAAGACCCTAAAAGCAGGTTCATCTCCTTGATAATAGTTATCAATCAGTTCCACATCAGCCCCTAATGATTTGACAATTTGGCTGCGGGTATCACTGTTAACAGGACCGCGAATTAATGCTTCAGCAACGGGACGAGCAAATCTTAAAAATAACACTGATAAACTATTTTCTAAGCGAGTTAAAAACTCCTGCTCTGAATAACCAATAAGTCGTTCTTTTACTTGAGAACTTCCCCATAATAAAGAGGACATATAATCGACTAATTTTAAGGCTTCATCTTTTAATTCTGCCGCTAATTGTCGAGCAAGGGCAGCCAAAAATGTTCTAACATCCCCATACAAGTCATCCCGCCAAGCATAATTAGCTCTTACCTTGTCGAAGTCTGGAAAAGAATTTGCGTCAAAAATAATTTCTTTTTTTCTTAAAGTTTCTTGTCTTAATTTTGCCATTTCACTGGCTAACAATTGTCTATAGCGTTCTTTAAATTTTTCGATACTACTGGAAGATTCGTTATTAACTTTTTCTAAGGGTTTGTTAATGACAGATGTTTCATAAAAATTTTGTAAATCAGCTTTTATCTGTTCCCATTTTCTATGCCACCATTCTGAAAAATCAATTCTTCTTCTTTCTTCTTCAAAGCGTTGTGCTTCTTCAGGATTTTCGGGAAATCTTTGACTGACAAGATGATGAATGTCCTCTGAGGTGCTGACAATTTTATCAATGGAAGCTTCACAGCGTTTCTTGAGAATTGCCACTCGCTCAGTATTAATATAATTAAAGATTTTTTGTTTAATTTCAGGGATTCCTGTCGCTTGAGTTTTTAACATTTCATCATCTATAATTCCAGTTAAAGTTTTTAATTTATCTTGAATATTGCTGGCTTGTCCGATTTCTAATTGAGTATGTTCTTCCGCCAGATTATTTAAGATTAAATAAGCTCCTGCTGAACCAGAAACAATGCGATTAACTGGTAAATTAGCGCGTTTTAACCAATCCTGAGAGGCTTCTGTAATATGAGTTTTAAGGGCTTCTGGGCTACCAAGAGAGTCAATATGACTTAAAAAGACAAATAATTTATCAGCAATGGTGACATTCTTATCACCTTGTTCTGTAAATTTAATAATTTCTAATTCGGCTTCTCTAATACTGCGAAAACGCTGAATCACGATGACTGCATCACAGTCGGATAACATTTGTTGGGCTTCATCAACGTGCTTGGCTAACCCAGAATCTGAACCAGGGACATCATAAAAGACGATTCCTTCTGCTTGAGCGAGTTTATTAGTATAAAGTCGTGCTTCTAGGACCGCATGGGCGTATTTTTCATCGGCAACGTATTTTTTTAGTTGTTCTCGGATGTCTTCTAGTCGAGTAAAAGGAATCACTAAATTACCTTCTCGTCTGACTTGTTTTAGAGTGATTTCGTTTTCTCTAATGGTGTTTAAGTCTTCTTTTGCGCCAACGGTTTCTAATTCTTTGAGGAGATGAATAAATTGTTCTTCGCTGCGGGTTTGCACTTCTAATCTTTGTTCAGATTCGCTTTTAACGGAATAAATTTGAGTGGTGGTAAAGGTACATCTTCCTCCTTTGGCAGGAAGTAAATCACATTCTAACCATGCGTTAATAAAGGTACTTTTTCCTGCCTTTTCTAAGCCAACCACAGCGATACGAAATTCTCTTTTTCTCAGTCTTTCGAGTTGACGGTTAGCAGGTATTGCCTCTTGCAGGAGGATTTCTGTTAATTGAGAGGGAATTTCAGCTTGGGGGAGTTTGGCTAAGTCAACGGCAAAATGTTGGATATTTAAGACATCACTGAGACGGGTTTCATAGTAGGATGAGGCAGATTTCCAATCCATTAAATTAACTCCTTAAATACGGTTGAATTTTCTGAGAATAGAGACATTTTTGAGAAACCCTATCTGTATAACTTTTCCTGTTACATTAAGTGGCAGTTCTCGCTTCATTCCATACTGAGTTTCTTTACCAATGATATTACCTCCATTTTTGAGATTAATTCTAACGTAGAATTTTAATCGACTTTCCGAAGAGGGTTCTTCGTCGATAATCTCCACAGATATATTTTTAGACTCTGGCACACATAAAAATTCTGTGGCACAATCAATTAATCTTACAACATCATCTCTACTAAGAGGATCCCCTTTCCGCAACTTATAAACTTCTGATGCAGGAACGGCTAGACATAAAGAAGCTGTTGAATTACCTTGCTTTGTAGAACGAGTCTTGTCCTTGTCTATAGTATTAGATTTTATGGAAGATACAAATTCACGAAATTTTTTGCCAATATTCAAAACATCTTTCACTAATTCACATCCTCTTTTTCAAAATTTTCTAATTCAGCGAGGTTTTGTTCTAAAAATTTAGCTCTTTCTTGGATAGGTTTCCATATAATTTGTGTTTCCTCGTAGTTAGTGGTTATTTCCTGTTGAGCTTTTTCTAGGCTCGTTAAATAGCTATTAAAAATATCATTGGTTTTATGATCTACATTTTTTTTTAAATCATCAATCTGTTCTAATAGCCATTCAAACATTAAACATAACATTTCAGGTTCGCCCTGTTGCTGGAATTGATGAATCCAATTCTGTAAAAGAGTTTCAGGGCTGGGAATTTCTGCAATCATGCTTTCCTTTTTTTTCATCCATAGCCAGTGTTTAAAACTTCTGTAAGTACCAGAACTGATTTCAATATCAGACTCCAAATTAAAGTCAAATTCCAGTTTTCTAGTCAATGTATTAAGTTCAGATTGTGGAAATTTTATAACAAAATTTGGTGCTTTTTCTTCAGCACCCTTTTCTATATGTTTAATATGAAATCTAAACAATTCAGATACAGATTCCTCTATTCTGTTAATCTCCTGAGCAGACACTCTCTTTAATATTTGCGATAATATGATAGTTAGATTAATTGATAAATTATTTAACTCTTTCTTGATTATTTGAAGATTTAATTTCTCTTTATCCCTTTTTGCTGTGATTAATAAACCATTTCTTGCAGCTGAACCTGTATAGCCCAATTGAATCAGGATATACAAGTTGTTTTTTAGCATATTAACCTGATTAATATTGGCTTTTTTAAAGTTGATATTGTCCAAATCAACTCTGCCATTATCTAAAGATTTAACTACTGCTTCTAAGACGTTGTTAATAACAGTCTTTAGTGCCTCTCTCCACTCAACTAAGGGAACTAATTTCTCTTGAATTTGGTCATAAGGGGGAGTAAATTGAAGTTCATTGATAGCCTCTCTTAAACTAGCTACTAAATTATCGGCTGTTTTGGTATCAATATCTAATTTTTCAAAAACTGCTAGAGGCTGTCTTAATTTGGCATTACTAGCTTGGAGAAAAGAATCAAGATTTTCTTTTGTTTGTGATAACAATTCAGATTCTTGCTGATAATTTTCTTCTGAACTGTTAAGAATTGCCGTGGTCGTTTGTACTGCCCATTGTGCAATACTATTTCCTGCTGCTACATTAAATTTTTCTATAGCTTGGGGAATAACTAATTTAGGAAAATGTTCTGCTATGTGCTTGCTTAGTTTGTCTTCAAATTCTTCTGCATAGGATTGTTTGAATAACTCTTTAGCAATTAATTGTTGTTGAGAGACAGTCCATTTTTTAGGATCATTATCTAATTCTCCTTTTCTAATAGCATTCTTAATTAAGAATTGAAAGTGATCAATAGCTTGTTCATGGGGTCTTAATAGTTGATTAATTCTACTTTGATCGTGTTCTGACCATTTATCTTTTATAGTAGGTAACTCTTCTAAAATATCTTCAACTAATTCTTTATTTTCTTGGATTTGCAAAGCCAATAAAGCTGGCCATGTACTGAGTTTCATAATTGTCAAATTTTCAATCTCTTCATTGTACTCTCTTAGTTGTTTTGTTAATTCTAATTTAATATTCTTGGTAGTCTTTTCAATAAAACGCTGTTCACTCCTCGGCCATCTTTGATCTTTTCTAAAAACATCAATTTTATTGAGAATAAATAGCATTCGTGCAGGAGAGCCTCCTAAATCTTTAACTTGATCAACAACTTCTGATAACAAATTATCAACTTTGTAAGGATCTGTTTCTTCACTATTATAAGTCACTAAACATAAAGCCTCACGACACTGTTTAATAATAGCTAGATTTCTCTCATCTCCGACATAAGATAATCCGGGTAAATCTAATAACTTAACTCTAACCCCTTTAGGCAATTCTAAGAGACTTTCATCTTTAACCAGTCTGAAAGGATAATAAATATTTGCTTGAGGACAAGCTAAATTAGGTTGTTCTTCTCTAGCATCAATATAACTACTCATTGCATCATATAAAAGGTCATAAATTTCCTCATCGCTAATATTTTTCCATTCACCACATTTCCACAAGGCTCCCGGTGTTTTTTCAATAATTAAACCTTTTTCTTGGTTATATTCAATCGTAACTGCTCCTGCACTCATTTCACTGACGGCGGTTGGTACAATATCAGCACCACAGAGGAAATTCACTAAGGTACTCTTACCACTGCTCGTCGTGCCAGTCGTCGCTAAAATCAGGGTAGGATGGCGCAATTCATTGATTAACACTTCTAAAGCTTTCTCTAGGTTACTAGAAAGTTCGTGGATTTCACCATGATAGGATTCAGGCAAATGCCGAATAATCTCCGTTTTGAAGTCACCCCAATAACCCACTAGAAGGTTAGCTTTATTTTCCACTGCTTGGAAAACTTCGTAAGATTTTTGACCCATAATACTCTATCGCTGACAGAATAAGCTGATTCAAGAATAAGCCACAACTTCATTATAACGATAATTTTCTTTCTTGCCTTTAATTCTCGTGTTCTAAACTGGTAAAAAGTCAAAATCTATAATTTCCGCAAAGGTATAAGGACAAACTTGCGGAAACGTATCCAAAGATAAACCAGTTTTTTTGATCACCGATCGCTTGGCTTTATCATAAATTATATCTAGCCTAGAAGCCCGATAATTGTAGAGGGTTTTTGACTGGAATAAAATTTCTAGTTCTAGACGGAAA
Organism: Microcystis sp. LE18-22.4A; assembly: GCF_027531105.1. Taxonomy (NCBI): domain Bacteria; kingdom Bacillati; phylum Cyanobacteriota; class Cyanophyceae; order Chroococcales; family Microcystaceae; genus Microcystis; species Microcystis sp. LE18-22.4A. The sequence continues at coordinate 5,578 of NZ_JAPZRB010000346.1, read as the reverse complement.
TTATCGATTTTATCGGCCCATCCCCGGCCACAATTACCTTTTTCAGTCAGCCAATACTGATACATCAATAAATGTTTAACGGTTTGAATTAGATAGCTTTCCACTTGGTTTCTTTGTTCTCTCCCCAAATCTTCTATCTCCGTTAAAAGATGTTCCCAATCTAAATTTTTAATCTCCCCGCGTCGAATTTGTTCGGTGGTTCGCTCAATCCACAAAACAAAGTCCTGATCATAAAGCTGTTTTAATTCTTCCACCTGCATAGATTTTTGAGATTGAGCCGTGTTTTTATGATCAATCATCAACAAAACCCCCCACCAATGGGCGGGGGGTTTTTTAGTCACCTAATTCAAGGTTTAGCCGAACTTGCCAGCAGTAGAAGCGATCAAGAAGGCGGCGTAGGTGAAGATATAGCCAACGGTGAAGTGAGCTAAACCAACCAAACGAGCCTGAACGATCGAGAGAGCCACGGGTTTGTCTTTCCAACGAACGAGGTTCGCCAGAGGAGTACGTTCGTGGGCCCAAACGATAGTTTCGATCAACTCTTGCCAGTAACCACGCCAAGAGATCAGGAACATGAAACCGGTTGCCCAAACGAGGTGTCCAAAGAGGAACATCCAGGCCCAGACAGAAAGGTTATTAACACCGTAGGGGTTGTAACCGTTGATTAACTGAGCCGAGTTAGCCCAGAGGTAATCGCGGAACCAGCCCATCAGGTAGGTGGAGTTTTCGTTAAACTGAGCCACGTTACCCGACCAGACACCGAGGTGTTTCCAGTGCCAGTAGAAGGTTAACCAACCCAAGGTGTTCAACATCCAGAACATGGCTAGGTAGAAGGAATCCCAAGCAGAGATGTCGCAAGTACCGCCACGGCCGGGACCGTCGCAAGGGAAGGAATACCCGAAGTCTTTTTTATCGGGCATTAATTTGGAACCACGAGCGTCTAAAGCACCTTTAACCAGGATTAGAACGGTGGTGTGTAAACCAAGAGCGATCGCATGGTGAACGAGGAAGTCGCCAGGACCGATGGTTAAGAATAAGGAGTTAGTGCCGCTATTGATTGCGTCTAACCAACCGGGTAACCAAACATCACCGTAGTTGGGATAGGCGGTGTAAGCGATACTATCGGGGTTAGACAACAGTACGTTCATGCCGTACAGGGTTTTACCCGAAGCTGCTTGCACGAATTGAGCGAACACAGGTTCGATCAGGATTTGTTTTTCGGGAGTACCGAAAGCGACGACCACATCGTTATGAACGTAGAGGCCGAGGGTGTGGAAACCTAAGAAAAGGGAAACCCAGCTTAGGTGAGAGATGATCGCTTCTTTATGCTCCAGCATCCGCGCCAGCACGTTATCTTTGTTCGCTTCGGGATCATAGTCACGCACGAAGAAGATAGCACCGTGAGCGAAAGCACCCACCGCTAGGAAACCAGCGATGTATTGGTGGTGCGTATAAAGAGCCGCTTGGGTGGTGTAGTCCTTAGCGATAAAGGCATAAGGGGGTAGCGCGTACATATGCTGCGCCACCAGAGAGGTGATCACGCCTAAAGAAGCCAGTGCCAAACCGAGTTGGAAGTGGAGAGAGTTGTTAACCGTGTCATAAAGATTTTTGTGACCGGCTCCTAACTTACCACTGGGGGGTCTGTGTGCATTAAGGATGTCCTTGATGCTGTGACCGATGCCCCAGTTGGTGCGGTACATATGACCAGCCACAATGAAGATCACAGCGATCGCCAAGTGGTGGTGAGCCATATCGGTTAACCAGAGGGACTCGGTTTGGGGATGGAAACCACCTAAGAAGGTGAGGATCGCAGTTCCCGCGCCTTGGGCAGTACCGAAAATGTGGTTAGCAGTATCGGGGTTTTCTGCATACACACTCCAGTCACCGGTGAAGAAGGGTAGTAAACCCGCCGGGTGGGGGGGAGTGGAGAGGAAGTTGTCCCAACCAACGTGCTGACCGCGGGATTCGGGGATAGCAACGTGAACGAGGTGTCCGGTCCAAGCCAGAGAGCTAACACCGAACAGAGCGGCGAGGTGGTGGTTCAGGCGAGATTCAGCGTTTTTGAACCAAGCGAGGCTAGGACGGAACTTAGGTTGTAAGTGTAACCAGCCAGCAAAGAGGAAAATCGCCGAGAGAATCAGCAGGAACACCGCACCTTGGTATAGGTCTTGGTTGGAGGTCATACCGATGGTGTAGAACCAGTGGTAAACCCCGGAATAGGCGATGTTAACAGGGTTAGAAGCGCCAGCTTGGGTGAAGGCATCTACAGCGCCTTTACCGAACTGGGGATCCCAAATCGCGTGGGCGATGGGACGGATGTTTAAGGGATCTTTGATCCACTGCTCGAAGTTACCTTGCCAAGCGACGTGGAATATAGTGCCGGAAGTCCACAGGAAAATGATTGCAATGTGGCCGAAGTGCGACGCGAAAATCTTTTGGTAGAGATTCTCTTCCGTCATGCCATCATGACTTTCAAAATCGTGGGCTGTGGCGATCCCGTACCAAATCCGACGGGTGGTCGGATCTTGGGCTAGATCTTGGCTAAATTTAGGGAATTTAGTTGCCATAGCTGTTTAGGAAATTCTCCTCTCTAAATAACTGAGGCTCTTACACGAGTGCTGGTTATTTCCTTTTTTCAATTCACCTACTGTAATAGGAAACGCTTACAGAGGTATCGGTCAATCGACGCTGGTTCAGCCTAGTCTTGCCAATCCCCGGGGGACTGGCAAGCCCTTATAGGCAAGTTTAGCCAATCGAGAGACTTCTGGCCAAGAAGAATGCCCAAGTGGTGACAATACCGCCTAAGAGGTAGTGAGCCACACCAACGGCACGACCTTGAATGATGCTCAGGGCGCGAGGTTGGATAGCGGGAGCAACTCTTAACTTGTTGTGCGCCCAGACGATCGACTCGATTAATTCTTGCCAGTAGCCGCGACCACTGAACAGGAACATCAAGCTAAACGCGAAGACGAAGTGACCGGCTAGGAACATGATTCCGTAGGCAGACAGAGCGGAGCCATAGGAATTAATGACTTGCGCCGCTTGCGCCCAGAGGAAATCCCGTAACCAACCGTTGATGGTGATGGCACTTTGGGCGAAGTTACCGAGGGTAACGTGGGTGACAGTGCCATCGGGGGCGACGGTTCCCCAGACATCGGACTGCATTTTCCAGCTAAAGTGGAAGATTACGACCGAGAGGGAGTTATACATCCAGAACAGGCCGAGGAAGACGTGATCCCAACCGGAAACTTGGCAGGTACCGCCGCGACCGGGACCATCGCAGGGGAAACGGAAACCGAGATTCGCTTTATCGGGAATCAGACGGGAACCGCGAGCGTAGAGAACCCCTTTGAGGAGAATCAACACGGTGACATGGATGGTGAAGGCGTGGATGTGATGCACGAGGAAATCGGCAGTACCGAGGGTGATCGGCATCATGGCCACTTTGCCACCCACTGCTACCACGTCGCCACCGAAAGCATAACTAGCGGTAGTGAGAGCGTTAGGAGCGGTGTTGCCGGGGGCTAGGGTGTGGAGACTTTGTACCCATTGGGCAAAGATGGGTTGTAGTTGAATTCCCGTATCCGAGAACATATCTTGGGGACGACCAAAAGCCCGCATGGTGTCGTTGTGAATGTATAAACCGAAGCTATGGAAGCCGAGGAAAATACATACCCAGTTCAGGTGGGAGATAATTGCGTCGCGATGACGGATCACCCGATCGAGCAGGTTATCGACGTTTTTGGCCGGATCGTAGTCGCGTACCATAAAGATCGCTCCGTGCGCTCCCGCACCGACGATTAAGAAGCCACCGATCCAAGTGTGGTGAGTAAACAAGGATAGTTGGGTGGCGTAGTCAGTCGCCTGATAGGGATAGGGCGGCATGGCGTACATATGGTGGGCCACGATGATGGTTAGCGAACCTAAGAGAGCCAGGTTAATCGCTAACTGAGCGTGCCAAGAGGTGGTCAGGATTTCGTACAGTCCTTTGTGACCTTGACCGGTGAAGGGACCTTTGTGGTTTTCGAGGATTTCCTTCATGCTGTGACCGATACCCCAGTTGGTACGGTACATATGACCGGCAATGATGAATAATACAGCGATCGCCAAGTGATGGTGAGCGGTATCGGAAAGCCAGAGACCACCGGTCACGGGGTTCAAGCCACCTTTGAAGGTGAGGAAATCCGAGTAAGCACCCCAGTTAAGGGTAAAGAAGGGGGTCAAACCCTGGGCGAAACTGGGATATAAGTCCGCCATCTTGCTCGGTTCGAGAATGAACTCGTGGGGCAAGGGGATGTCTTGGGGAGCGACTCCCGCATCGAGGAGTTTGTTCACCGGTAAAGAAACGTGAATCTGATGACCGGCCCAACCTAGGGAACCTAAGCCGAGTAAACCCGCCAAGTGGTGGTTCATCATCGATTCCACGTTTTGGAACCATTCCAGTTTCGGTGCGCTTTTGTGGTAATGGAACCAACCGGCAAACAGCATCAGGCCCGCCATAACTAAACCACCGATAGCGGTGCAGTATAGCTGATAGCTGTTGGTGAACCCGGAGGCGCGCCAGAGGTAGAACAGACCAGAGGTGATCTGAATACCGTGGAAACCACCGCCCACATCGCCGTTGAGGATGCCTTGACCGACGATCGGCCAGACCACTTGGGCGCTGGGTTTGATGGCGAGCGGGTTGGTTAACCAAGCTTCATAGTTAGAAAATTTCGCGCCGTGGAAGTACATTCCACTCAGCCAAACGAAGACAACGGCGAGATGTCCGAAGTGGGCGCTGAAGATTTTCCGAGAAATATCTTCGAGATCGCTGGTTTGACTATCAAAATCGTGGACGTTGGCGTGTAGGTTCCAAATCCAGGTAGTGGTTTTGGGTCCTTTGGCTAAAGTGCGATCAAAATGCCCCGGTTGACCCCACTTCTCAAAGGAAGTAGGTACTGGGTCTTTATCTACAATCACTTTAGCTACCGCTTTGGGGGGGAGTGCCATGAGGATTCTCCTCTCTCGACAATAGACTTAGCGTTTTATTTGAGGATAGATTTTTTAACCTAAAAAAGGCAAGTTGAAATCTGACCCACCTTTTGTTAATGTCGCTTGACTTTCCTCTTGGGTGAGATTCCAGTCGAAAGCATCAATAGTAGATGATAAGTCTTTGTTCTCTTGTCTGTTCGTTATGCTTAACAATAATTAAAATTCTCTCAATCCTTGATAGGAGAGACATTTTCTGCTATGGACGGTCTTAGTCAGGGTCAGACCAGTGATTTTTCTTTACAAAAGTTTATCAATTGTCGCTCTGGAAGCCGATTTCCCCCTTTTCTCCCCCACCAGACCATATAGAAAATTCAATAGATAGATTCTCAAAAAACAATCAAACAATTCTGTAAAATTGAGGCCATGACCTCATCTTCTCGCGCTTTTGCTGACACCAGAGCATTCATTGACATCCTCACCGCCGTAAACGGACGGTGATTCCCAAACCTCACGATTTAGGTTTCTGCTTCTTTCCCTTGCGGGGTTCCGCACCTGCCTTAACAGATTTACTCTGTTCTGGTCTTATGGTCGCTCTACAGACTGA